>NZ_JAHXBZ010000005.1:0-121436 GCF_019448275.1 Streptococcus humanilactis
CATTTCTGTCACTGACAGATTTATTGTTTTTTCATTGTTCAGTACTACAACCTTAGTTGTAGTGCCCTGCACATTGGTTCGTCTTGTTCAGTTTTCAAAGGTCTTTGTCACTCACTTCTCTCAAGTGACAACTATATTAGTATATCACAGTCGCTTTCGCTTGTCAACACTTTTTTGAAACTTTTTTTAATTTTTTTCAATCAGTATTTTATCTGCAACATACCATAGTCCGTACGGGATTCGAACCCGTGTTACCGCCGTGAAAAGGCGGTGTCTTAACCCCTTGACCAACGGACCTGAGTTGTTATTTTCAACTCTTACTATTATACAGCCTTTTTGTTTTTTGTCAACTACTTTTTTAAACTTTTTCTATTTTTTCAATTCTTTTCAAGTACAGTTTTTCAAATTATAGTAAAAAGAGCCAGAATTATACTGACTCTTCTATTAATTATTAAACTTAGAAGCACGTTCTTCTCCCCACCAATAAGGGATTAGTTCTGAGACTTTAACTGTTTTTCTTATATTATAGTCCATCATGAATTCTGCATCTTTATTTTCAGCATTAAGCTCTAAGAGGAATTCTCTACAAGCTCCACAAGGCATACCGGAACTTACACCATAAGGTGGTTTGTCTCGAAAAGCTAATACTTTCTTAACCTTGGTTTGTCCTGAGAATTGATACATATTAAAGAGAGCCACCCGTTCTGCACAGAGATGGAACACACCACAGGTTCCCTCCATACAGAAACCTGTAAATATTTGCCCATCTTCTGCTTCTACTGCGGCTACAACATGGTTGGCATAAACAAAGTCTGATACTTCATGTGGATTGTAAAGTTTCTGTGCTTCTTCGTACATCTTTTCCCAGATGTCCATTGTTGCATCCTTCTTATTTAGAGATTTCTTTTAACATGTTTTTGATATGCTGAATTGATCTTTCACGTCCAAGCAAGAAAATCGTATCTGGCAATTCTGGTCCATGCATTTCACCTGAAACTGCGATACGAATAGGCATGAAAAGATTTTTTCCTTTAATACCTGTTTCTTTTTGGACTGCTTTGATTTGTGGGAAAATATTTTCTGTCACAAATTCATCATCTGTCATTGCTTCGAGTTTTGCTTTGAAGGCTTCAAGAACTGTTGGGACTGTTTCACCCGCCATGACTTCACGCTCTGCTTCTGTCAATTCTGGGAAATCTGAGAAGAAAAGATCTGTCAATGGAATAATTTCATCTACTGATTTCATTTGTGGTCTATAGAGCTCAACTAGTTTTTCAGCCTTGTCAGTTAAACGGCCTGCTTCCTCTAAGAATGGTTTTGCCATCTCAAAGATAGTTTCTAGGTCTGCATTTTTGATATAATCATTGCTCATCCAGTCCAGTTTCTTCTGATCAAAGGCTGCTGGTGACTTGCTGAGGCGATTTTCATCGAAAAGTTTAATGAGTTCTTCACGAGAGAAGATTTCATCTTCGCCACCTGGGTTCCAACCAAGAAGGGCGATAAAGTTAAAGACTGCTTCTGGAAGGTAACCTTTCTTTCGGTAATCTTCGATAAATTGAAGGGTATTGGTATCGCGTTTAGATAATTTTTTCCCGGTTTCAGAGTTGATGATCAAGGTCATGTGACCGAACTCTGGAGCTTCCCAACCAAGGGCTTCATAAACCATAAGCTGTTTTGGTGTATTAGCAATGTGGTCGTCTCCACGGATTACGTGAGAGATTTGCATATCGTGGTCATCGATAACAACGGCAAAGTTGTATGTTGGGTAACCATCTTTCTTTTGGATAACCCAGTCACCGCCGATATTGCCACCTTCAAATTCGATATCACCTTTGACCATATCATGCCACTTGTATATACCTGACTCATTGACAGCCAAACGAACAGTTGGGATGATCCCTGCTGCTTCACGTTCTGCGATGTAAGTTGCTTTTTCTTCTTCACTCATACCAAGGTATTCATTGATGTAGCGTGGTGTTTCGCCAGCTGCTTCTTGGCGTTCGCGTTCAGCGGCCAACTCTTCTTCTGTAACATAAGATTTGTAGGCTTTTCCTTCAGCTAATAGTTGGTCGATGTATTTTTGATACAAGTCCAAACGCTCAGACTGGCGGTAATTTTCATGTGTTTCTGGACTTTCATCCCAATCCATTCCTAACCAACGAAGGTTTTCAAGCTGTGAACGTTCACCATCTTCGACATGTCGTTTACGGTCAGTATCTTCGATACGAATGATAAATGTTCCACCATGATGGCGTGCATACAAGTAGTTAAACAATGCTGTACGGGCATTCCCGATGTGTAGTAGTCCTGTTGGACTTGGTGCGTAACGTACGCGGATATCTTTTGACATGGTTTCTCCTATAAAGTCTCTAGGCGTCTGCCTTTTTTCTCTCTATATTATATCACAAGTCTTGGCTGAGTCCAATTTCTATGGATAAAGAGAGTAAAAAGAGTGGGCAAACCACTCTTTTCTTCTATTATAGACGTGCGTTAAGTTCTTTGCTCAATTCTTCAAATCCTGGTTTTCCAAGAAGGGCAAACATGTTACGTTTGTAAGCTTCAACACCTGGTTGGTCAAATGGGTTGATAGCATTCAAGTAACCTGAAAGAGCGATAGCCAATTCGAAGAAGTAGATTGTGTAACCAAGAGTGAAAGCGTCTTGCTCTGGAAGAGTCACGTACATGTTTGGTACATCACCATCTGTGTGGGCAAGAAGAACACCATCAGTCGCTTTTTTGTTTACAAAGTCAACGTCTTTTCCTTGAAGGTAACCAAGTCCATCAAGGTCTTCTTCCAAGCTAGGGATAATCACGTTTTTACGAGGTTTGTCAACACGGACAACTGTTTCAAACATGATACGAGTTCCTTCTTGGATAAATTGACCAAGTGAGTGCAAGTCAGTTGAGAAGTTGGCTGAAGTTGGGTAGATACCTTTTTGGTCTTTCCCTTCTGATTCACCAGCCAATTGTTTCCACCACTCTGAGAAGTACTGAAGTGATGGCTCATAGTTTACCAAGATTTCAGTTGCATAGCCTTTACGGTAAAGGATGTTACGAACTGCTGCGTATTGGTAAGCTTCGTTTTCAGAGATTTTGTCTGAAGTGTAGTCTTTGCGAGCTGCGTTCGCACCTTCCATGAGGGCTTTGATGTCAGCTCCTGATGCTGCGATTGGAAGCAAACCAACAGCTGTCAATACTGAGAAGCGTCCACCAATGTCATCTGGAACAACAAATGTTTCCCAACCGTTAGCGTCTGCTTCAACCTTAACAGCACCTTTTTGGCGGTCAGTTGTTGCATAGATACGTTTGTTAGCTTCTTCTTGACCGTATTTCTTAACCAAAAGTTCTTTGAAGACACGGAAAGCGATAGCTGGTTCAGTTGTTGTACCTGATTTAGAAATCACGTTTACTGAGAAGTCTTTGTCTGCAACATACTCTACCAAGTCAGCAAGGTAAGTAGATGAGATTGAGTTTCCTGCGTAAAGGATTTGTGGAGCTTTGCGTTCTTCTTTTGTTTGCAAGTTAGCAAAGTGGTGGTTCAAGAAGTCGATTGCTGCTTTGGCACCAAGGTAAGATCCACCGATACCGATTACAACCAAGACATCGCTGTCTGATTTGATTTGCTCAGCAGCTTTCAAGATACGGTCAAATTCTTCGCGGTCGTAGTTTTCAGGAAGGTCCAACCATCCCAAAAAGTCGCTACCAGCACCAGTTCCTTTACGGATCAATTCATCTGCTGCTGTTACTTGTGATTGCATGTATTCCACTTCATGTGGTGCAACAAATTTGTCTAAAACTTTTGAATAATCAAATTTAATATGTGACATGTTATTCCTCCAATATTTCTTCTTTTCTATCATAACGCTTACCTTCGTTTTTTTCAAGTTTTTTTGTCGAATTTCTCCAATTTTTATCAGAATTCAAACGTTTGCGTAAAAATCCCACATTCCAAAAATTTTGAAAAAATAAAAGAAAGAACGACCAGATGTCCCAGTCGTTACAGTTCATTCAATAAATACTCAAATAATTCTAAATTACCATTCTCTTCATTAACCAGAAACTCTGGATGCCACTGCAAACCGATAATGCGGTGCTCATCGATAGACTCAATCGCTTCGATGGTCTGGTCTCTTGGATCAATAGCAGTTACACGGAAATTAGGTGCCAAATCTTTAATGCTTTGACGATGGACGGAGTTGACCTGACTTTCTTTCCCAAATAGCTTAGCCACCACGCTTCCCTCCACTGTCTCAATAGAGTGAGATGTTCCGAAAGGTAGTCCTTGCCAGTGACCTTCGATTTCTTGATTGAGGGTTCCACCAAAGGCAACATTGACAAGTTGAACACCGCGACAGATTGCCATAATTGGTTTATTCTGACGAAGCGCTTCTTTCAAGAGGGCCAATTCAAACTCATCACGCACTAGATTGTAATCATCGCTCTCGATGGTCTTTTTCTCTCCATAAAACTGAGGATGGACATTTTGCCCACCTGTCAAGATAAGTTTATCTATCATTTCTACATAATCGCGTACAACTGACTCATCACCAACAGGAATAACTAGAGGGAGACCACCGACTTGACGAATGCTCTCTGCGAATCTACAAGATACAGATGAATGAATGTTTTTGCCTTCTGCGTCTACGGGACATAGATTTGCAGCAACTCCTACAACCGTTCTAGCCATTATGTCTCTCCTTTCGAATATTAACGATAGTCCTATCATATCACTCAAAACGCCTTTCGTCTAATATGTTTTTTTAAAGGCTGTGATAAAAATTTTTTATGGACAAGAAAAAGCTGCCCACATAGGACAACTTCTTTCTTATTCAAAAACAAATTGATTGTGATAGAGTTCTGAATAGAAGCCACCAAGTTTCAAAAGTTCATGGTGGTTACCGCGTTCAATGACTTCTCCATCTTTAAGGACAATAATCTGATCTGCATTGAGGATGGTCTTCAAACGATGGGCAATGACAAAACTGGTTCTACCCGCTACGACCGCCTCCATGGCATGCTGAATTTTACTTTCTGTCACCGTATCTACGTTTGAAGTGGCTTCATCTAGAATGAGAACTTCTGGATCTGTCATCAGGGTTCGAGCGATAGAAATCAATTGCTTTTGCCCAGTTGAGAAGATGCTCTGGTCATCATCTATAAGAGTATCGTATTTATCAGGTAAGCTTTCGATATAGTCGTGAATGTGGGTTGCTTTGGCTGCTGCCTCAACCATTTCTTGACTAGCATCTGGCACACCGAAACGAATATTGTCTCGGATCGTTCCACTAAACAAGACCGAATCCTGCAAGACAATCCCCACCTTGCTTCTAAGACTATCTAAGTCATAGTCACGAATGTCTTTCCCATCAAAATAAATACCACCAGCATCAACATCATAAAAGCGATTGATGAGGTTCATAATAGTGGTTTTTCCTGAACCCGTCGGCCCAACAACCGCGGTCATCTGTCCTTTCGGAGCGGAAATGCTGACATCTTTCAAAATAGGTTTATCAGGCAAATATGAAAAATCAATGTGACTGATTTCAACACCTTCTTGCAACTTAGTGAAAATTGGAGCCTTTTCAGGTCGAATTTCTTCCTCTGCGTCAAACATTTCCTGAATCCGTTCAGCCCCCGTAAAGGCTAACTGAAGGCTTCCCCAACTAGCTGCAACTTGAATAATAGGCTGGTAGTACTGCTGTGAAAATTGGGCGAACATAACAATCAAACCTAGGGCTGTACTTGTTTCAATAGATTTATCATTCAAAAGTACAGCTGAACCAGCAAAGATGACGACAGCTGTATTAACCAGGCTCATCCCATTCATGACAGGGAAAAGAATTCCTGAGAACATTCTTCCTTTAAAGGTCGCCTTGCGCACGCGCTCATTTTGTTCAAGAAATCCTGCCATCATATCCTCTTGAATACCTTGCACAATGACAGCTTTTTGGCCTGAAATACTCTCGTCCATATAGGCGTTGAGCTTCCCTACCTCTTTCTGCTGGAGGTTGGTATATTTCCGTGCCATTTTTACGATGAAAATCAGCATGAGGAAGGCAACTGGTGTGCTGGCAATGGTGATGAAGGCCAGCGTCACATTTCTCGAAAACATGACAAGAATCAGACCAATATATAAAACAATATTGCTCATGACCTGAATCAAGCTCTCGTTAAAGGCTTGAAGGATATTATCCAAATCACTGGTAAAACGAGACAGGATATCTCCATCTTGTCGGCGGTCAAAGAATGAAACCGTCAATTGCGCAAGCTTCCCAAATAGGCCTTTGCGCATCTCGTTGGTCGATTCTGCAATCACGCGCGTCATGAGGCACATGTATATGACACTAGAGATAAATAGAACCAAAACCAGCAGACCAAGATTGACCATGATTCCTGATAGACTCTGCCAAACAAGTTCTGGATTGCCATCTTGATAAGCTTGAACTAAGTTGGCTAGCTGCGTCACTGCTTGTCCAGAAAAGACTGGAAAGAGGGCTTGGGCAAGAGTCGCCAGAACAATCATCAGAATGACAACTACAAATGATAGCTTATAAACTTTAAAATAATTCCAAAAAAATTGAACTGTCTTCATTTTACTCCTCCTTTCCTTTCTGTGTTTCATAGATTTCACGGTAAACAGCATTGTTGGCAACCAAGTCTGCATGCGTACCTTGACCAATCAATCGTCCTTGATCTAGAACCAAGATCTTGTCTGCATGGACAACCGAGCTAATCTTTTGCGCGATGATAATAGTTGTTGTTCCCTTCAAGTCCTTATTCAAGGCTTCTTGAACCAGGCGCTCTGACTTAGCATCCAAGGCCGAGGTCGAATCGTCAAAAATCAGAATACGTGGATTGCTGACAATCCCACGCGCAATCGACATCCTTTGCTTTTGCCCACCTGAGAAGTTAGTTCCCCGTTCCTCAACTGGACTTTCAAAGGTTTTCTCCATACGATGAATGAATTCACTAGCCTGAGCAATATTAGCTGCGCGTTCCATTTCAAATAAAGTAGCATCTCCTTTACCCTGTCTCAAGTTGTCTGCAATCGTTCCACTGAAGAGAATGGCACGTTGAAGAACGATAGAAACAGTTTTACGCAGGGTTCCTTCACTCACTTCGCGAATATCCTTACCTCCGATTTTGATAGCCCCTTCCTGCGGGTCAAAGAGACGTGGAATCAATTGAGCCAAGGTTGATTTTCCTGCACCAGTGGCTCCAACGACACCAACCATCTGACCAGGTTTAATAGTAAAGCTCACATCTTTCAGCATCGGTTCCTTGTCCATTGGATAGGTAAAGGTCACATTTTCAAAGCTAAGACTGCCGACCAACTCTTCATCTGGGATATCCTTGAAGGTCATGGCTGGCTCTGCATCCAGAATTTCTCGAATACGACGCATAGAAATCATGGCACGACTGACAGAATTTCCCAAAAATCCAACCATGACAATGGTAAAGATAATCTGGCTTAGGTAATTGACAAAGGAAGCAATGGAGCCAACAACTGACGGATCCGACTGAACCATCCCTGCAACTAACCAAATAGAGAGGAATACCGCCCCGTAACCGACCAACATCATGAAAGGTTCCACTACTGAAAAGGCATAACCAATGTAAAGGTTTTGACCAAGAAGCTCGTCTGAAACCTCCGTAAACTTAGCAAACTGCTCTTTTTCTTGGACAAAGGACTTGACCACACGAACGCCACGCAAATTTTCCTTGGCAATGGCATTGATGCGTTCAAGAAGGGTTTGAAACTTGGCAAAACGAGGCCCCATCATTCCCATCATGACGGCAGTCAAGCCAAAAATTAAGATTACCATGAGAACAATCACCCACCACAGAGAGGGCAAAGTTTGAACCGCCAGGATAAACGAACCGATGAACAAGAGAGGAAGTCTGAAAAGAATTTGGAAGGTCATCATGACCACGTTCTGAATCTGGTTGATATCATTTGTCATTCGAACGACTAGATTTCCCGCATTAAATTGTTCAATATTGGCATAAGAAAAGGTTTGGATTTTACGGAAGGCGTCCTCCCGAAGGTCGGATGAAACTCCTTGGGCAATATAGGCTGCAAGGACAACATTGAGACCACCAGCAACTAAACCAACCACGGCCACACCAATCAACCAAGCCCCGATACTATAAATAGCTTCATATTTTCCAGCAAGGAGGGCGTCTAAGACTTCCTGCAAATAACGCGGTTGCAAAAGTGAACTAGCAACCATCAAGCCTGTCATCAGGAGCGAAGCCAAGGCCTGCCACTTGTAGGTTTTTATTTTCTGAATCAGCATACTTTCTCCTTAAAAAATAGACAAAAGGGAGCGACAATGCGTCAGCTCCTTCTCATTCTGTTTGTGTGATGTTATTCTAGCAAAAAAGTGGGAACTTGTCAAAGAAGTCTCCTTGATACAGCTAGAATGACCAGTAATTTTCTCTTTATAGTTTCTGTTTTAACTCGACCAAGACATTCATAGCCTGCATAGGTGTCATATTGTAAACATCCAGCTTAGCTAATTCTGCTAGGATAGGATGTTCTTCAGTCGTATCAAAGAGTGAAATCTGTTCTGTGACAGCACTTGTTTGTCTCATCAGACTTGGACTTTCTCCCCCTTGACTCTCCAGTTGTGTCAAAATCTTATCCGCCCTTGCTAGAAGGTCTGCTGGCAAACCGGCAATCTTAGCAACATGAATACCGTAGGATTTATCAGCTGGTCCTGGTTCAATCTTGTGAAGGAAGGTGACCTGCCCACCCTGCTCCAAAGTTGCCACGTGGACATTGACCAAGTGTTGTAAACTAGACTCCAGACTAGTCAACTCATGGTAGTGGGTCGCAAAGAGGGTCTTGGCTCCGATGTGTTCATGAATGTATTCGATGATGGACTGAGCAAGAGCCATACCGTCGTAAGTTGCAGTTCCACGACCTAACTCATCAAAGAGAATCAAGGAATTTTTGGTTGCATGCGAAATGGCATTATTGGCCTCCATCATCTCCACCATGAAAGTTGATTGACCTGAAACCAAGTCATCTGCTGCTCCGATACGGGTAAAAATCGCATCAAAAATCGGCAAATAGGCGCTTTCAGCAGGAACATAGGAACCTATCTGAGCCATAACTGCCGTCATGGCTAACTGACGCATATAGGTTGACTTCCCACTCATGTTTGGCCCTGTAATCAATTGAATACTGGTATCTTCTGCCATCTGAATCGTATTTGGAATATAGGTCTGAGCCCCCATGACCTTTTCAACGACAGCATGGCGCCCTTTCTGGATATCAATTCGCGAATCATCTCCGAATTCAGGTCGAATCAAATGCTGGGTTTCAGCTACAACCGCCAGACTTTGCAAGACATCAACTGTCGCAATTCCTTGAGCTAGAGCTTGTAAACGTTGGATGTACTTGCTGACTTCCTCACGAATACGCATAAAGATTTCGTACTCTAGATTGGCTGACTTCTCACGCGCCTCCAACATGTCGCCTTCGATACGGGCTAATTCCTCAGTTCCAAAGCGTTCTGAGTTTTTCAGCGTTGCCTTGCGGAAAAAGTGAGCAGGCACATTTCCCAGTTGCGAATTGGTCACATGGAAATAGTAGCCATCCTTTTTATTGTAGTCAATCTTAAGCGTGCTGATACCAGAGTTTTCTCTCTCCTTGGCCTCAATCTCAGCAATCCAACCAGTTCCTTCTCTGAGCACACGACGGTACTTGTCTAAAGTCTCATCAAATCCAGTCTGGATAATTCCCCCATCTGTAATCACATGAGGAGCTTCAGGAGCAATCGCTGCGCTAATCAAACTCTCCAACTCTGGAATAGCATCTAGTTGTGTGATGAGATAGGCTAGAGCAGGTTGCTCCATACCTTCTAAAATCGCACGAATTCGTGGCACACTAGATAAGGTGGTCGCCAGCTGCAAGAGATCCTTGGGATTGGTTTTGCCAAAAGAAACCCGACTAGCCAATCGTTCGATATCATAAACTCCCTTGAGACTGTCTGTCAAATCACTACGCTCAAAGAAATGGTCGAGAAAGACCTGCACCACTTCTTGACGTTGGATGATTCGTTCCTTATCAATCAAGGGGCGATGAATCCAAGAACGCAAGAGACGCATGCCCATAGCCGTCTTGGTTTCATCCAAAAGCCAGAAAAGACTGCCTTGCTTCTTGCCTGAACGGGCATTCTCAACCAAATCCAGACTAGCCTTGGTCGCATAATCCATCTGCAAGAAATCCTTGATTTCATAGCGGATAACAGGTTTGAGGTGGTTCAATTCCCGCATCTGAGTCCGATGAACATACTGGAGTAGCTTACTAGATGCCGCTTGCTCCACAGCTGCTAATCGTAAATCCAGTAAATGAAGGTCTTCAAAGCCTTCTTTTTCATAGGAAAGTACCAGATTCATCTGACGACTAAGGATTTGTTCCTCTTCCTCAGACAAGTCATAGCCCAGCACCACTTCTCGAGCCTTGAGATTACGGATTTCCCCACAAACCAGCGTGAAATCCAAAAGACCTGTCACATAAAAGTCACCCGTCACCAGGTCCATATAAGCTAGGCCAAATTGATTGCCAGCACGGTCTATGGCAACCAAAAAATTATTCTGACTGTCCGGCTTACTGCTATCGACCACTGTCCCTGGCGTAATGACCTGAACAACCTCTCGTTTCACAACCCCAACTGCTTGTTTAGGATCTTCCATCTGCTCTGCGATAGCCACCTTATAGCCCTGCTCAATCAAGACATCAATGTACTGTTGGGCAGAATGATAGGGGACACCCGCCATAGGAATCGGATTGTCGGCATTCTTGTTGCGACTCGTTAAGGAAATTTCCAGAATCTGCGCAGCATTGACCGCATCCTCATAAAATAATTCATAAAAATCACCCATACGAAAGAGCAAAAAAGCATCTGGATATTGCTTTTTAATATCCACATACTGTTGCATGCCGGGTGATAGCTTTTCTGTCGCCATTTTCCGTCTCTCCTTGTCAAAAATAAGTCTTGAGAGCAACTCCCAAGACCTTACTTATCTTTCATCAAATCTAGCAAACGATCTTCCATGAGTTTGGCGACGTGCTGGTCTCGACAAATGACCAATAAGGTATTGGCACCAGCAACTGTTCCTAAAATCCATTCATCCTTGTTTGCATCTACAATATTTGCCAAAACAGAAGCTTCTCCCAATTTGGTATGAAGTACCAAGGTAAACTCTGCTCTTGCAACACCTTCTAAATGATGAGACAAAAACTCCACCAAATCAATCTTTTCTGTCTCATTTGCTAGTACATAATACACCATATCATTTTTCTTGACCTTGGTCAAGCCGATTTCGCGCAAATCACGAGACAGGGTTGTCTGCGTCACAAAAACATTGTGCGCCTCCAACCGATCTTGAATTTCTTTTTGTGTACTTAATTTCTCCTCAGTAATCATTTTTTTTATTAACTGATGACGATCTCTTTTTCTCATAAAATCCTCTTATGTGAATATTTATAACTATTTTTATAACTATATTATACCAAAAAAATAGGAGATTTCAAAAATTTTTTCTTCTTTCTTTAAAATTGTGATAAAATAGTAGAAAAGTCCAAAAAGGAGCTCTTAATGAATACAAAAGAATTGATTGCTAGCGAATTGGCTAGCATCATTGATAGCCTGGACCAAGAGGCTATTTTAAATTTACTGGAAACCCCTAAAAACTCAGAAATGGGAGACATCGCTTTCCCTGCTTTTTCTCTTGCAAAAGTCGAACGTAAAGCACCTCAAATGATTGCGGCTGAACTGGCTGAAAAAATTAACAGCCAAGCCTTTGAAAAGGTTGTCGCAACAGGACCTTACGTTAACTTTTTCCTTGATAAATCTGCTATTTCTGCTCAAATATTGCAAGCTGTTATCACTGAAAAAGAACACTATGCTGACCAAAACATTGGTAAACAAGAAAATGTTGTTATCGACATGTCTAGTCCCAATATCGCTAAACCATTCTCTATTGGTCATCTGCGCTCAACTGTTATCGGAGATAGCTTGTCACATATTTTCCAAAAAATCGGTTATCAAACGGTCAAGGTCAACCATTTGGGAGACTGGGGTAAACAGTTTGGGATGTTGATTGTTGCCTACAAAAAATGGGGGAACGAAGAAGCTGTAAAAGCTCATCCAATCGATGAACTTCTTAAACTCTATGTCCGCATCAACGCTGAAGCTGAAAATGACCCTAGCTTGGATGAAGAAGCACGCGAATGGTTCCGTAAACTTGAAAATGGAGACGAGGAAGCTCTCGCACTTTGGCAATGGTTCCGTGATGAAAGTTTGGTGGAATTTAACCGTCTTTACAATGAATTACAAGTCGAATTTGACAGCTACAATGGAGAAGCCTTCTACAACGATAAGATGGATGCAGTTGTAGACATTCTTTCTGAAAAAGGCCTTCTTGTTGAATCAGAAGGTGCCCAAGTTGTGAATCTTGAGAAATATGGAATTGAACATCCAGCCCTTATCAAAAAATCTGATGGTGCAACTCTCTATATCACACGTGACTTGGCTGCAGCTCTTTACCGTAAAAACGAATACCAATTTGCTAAATCTATCTACGTCGTTGGCCAAGAACAATCTGCCCACTTTAAACAACTCAAAGCTGTCTTACAAGAGATGGGCTACGATTGGAGTGACGACATTACTCACGTTCCTTTTGGTTTGGTTACAAAAGAAGGGAAGAAACTCTCTACTCGTAAAGGGAATGTCATCTTGCTAGAGCCTACTATCGCAGAGGCTGTTAGTCGTGCCAAGGCCCAAATCGAAGCTAAAAATCCTGAACTTGAAAACAAAGACCAGGTAGCGCATGCTGTTGGAGTTGGAGCCATTAAATTCTATGACCTCAAGACCGACCGTACAAATGGATACGACTTCGACCTAGAGGCTATGGTATCCTTCGAGGGTGAAACTGGACCTTATGTTCAATACGCCTACGCTCGTATCCAATCTATCTTACGCAAAGCGGATTTCAAACCAGAAACAGCTGGCAACTATAGCTTGAATGATGCTGAAAGTTGGGAAATCATCAAACTCATCCAAGACTTCCCACGTATTATCAACCGTGCAGCGGATAACTTTGAACCTTCTATCATTGCTAAATTTGCAATTAGCCTGGCTCAAGCCTTTAACAAATACTATGCACATACACGTATCCTAGACGAAAATCCTGAGCGCGACAGCCGTCTAGCCCTCAGCTACGCAACTGCAGTTGTTCTCAAAGAAGCCCTTCGCTTGCTTGGAGTAGAAGCACCTGAGAAGATGTAAATCGCCAAAGTTACTTGATTGCAAAGCAATCTAAGTAACTAACGCCAAATCCTATCAGGTATTTGGCTAGGCGCTTCACTAGTAAAGAAACATAAATATTATCGATTTATGTTTCTTTACGTCGTAATCAGAGATGCTTGCCTAAACGCTTCACTAATTCACCAAACCAAATAATATCGATTTGGTTTGGTTCATGTCGTAATCTTCAAGTTACTTGATTAAAAAGCAGTCTAAGTAATTAAGACCAAATCTTGTCGGAGATTTGGCTAGGCGCTTCACTAATTCACCTAACCAAATAATATCGATTTGGTTTGGTTCATGTCGTAATCTTCAAGTTACTTGATTAAAAAGCAGTCTAAGTAATTAAGACCAAATCCTGTCGGAGATTTGGCTAGGCGCTTCACTAGTTTTAGGACATAAATATGATCGATTTATGTCCTAAAACGTCGTAATCTTAAAGTTACTTGATTGTAAAGCAGTCTAAGTAACTAAGACCAAATCTTATACGTAATTAGGTTTAGAAGTCTATCAAAAATCTTATCAAGTTTTGCTGGCTTGTTCTGCTATTTTGGGTTCTCTAAATCGATTTACTCACTACTACTTCTTTATCATACAGGGAGATTTCTTATGAGCCAATATGCTTATATCCTCGTTGTGATTAGCTTGGTTTTCCTTTTTCTGCTCAATAAGTACGAGAAGGAACGGCTTCAAAGGCTCTACCAAGAACAACTTTTAAAGGATGAAACATTTAGGACTGACATCAAAGAGAAAATTCACACGACTGAAAACATCAATGATGTCATTGCTTACATCAATAAAACTTATCATCTAGGAATGTTGCTATCAAAAGACATTACAGATCAATTGAAATAAACCTAACTATATTATAACGAATATAAAAACCGAGACTAAGAGTTTATCCCTTCGTCTCGGTTTTTATATATTTTTCAAGTAACAAAGCCACCACTCCCCAGCAATGCAAGTGCAAAATCCCCTAGAATGTGATAAAATAAAAAGAGAACTCTATCAAGGAGGAAAACATGGAAAAACAAACCGTCGCCGTCTTGGGGCCTGGTTCTTGGGGAACTGCCCTTTCACAAGTCTTAAATGACAATGGACACGAGGTACGTATTTGGGGAAATCTTCCCGAGCAAATCAATGAAATTAATACACACCATACTAACAAACACTACTTTAAAGATGTCGTTCTAGATGAAAATATCATTGCCTACAGCGACTTATCAGAGGCACTGAAAGATGTAGATGCGATTTTGTTTGTTGTCCCAACAAAAGTGACACGACTTGTTGCCCAACAAGTTGCACAAACCTTAGATCATAAGGCTATCATCATGCACGCATCAAAGGGATTAGAACCTGATAGCCATAAACGATTATCAACCATTCTTGAAGAAGAAATTCCTGAACATCTCCGCAGTGATATTGTTGTTGTTTCAGGACCTAGTCATGCGGAAGAGACCATTGTGCGTGACCTAACTTTAATCACTGCTGCTTCTAAAGATTTACAAACAGCTCAATACGTTCAAGAACTCTTTAGTAATCACTACTTCCGACTTTATACCAATACGGATGTTATTGGAGTTGAAACTGCTGGTGCTCTTAAAAATATTATTGCTGTCGGTGCTGGAGCCTTACATGGTTTGGGATTTGGTGACAATGCTAAGGCAGCCATCATCGCTCGAGGCTTGGCAGAAATTACCCGCTTAGGAGTAGCACTTGGTGCCAGTCCATTGACCTATAGTGGCTTGTCTGGTGTGGGAGATTTGATCGTAACAGGGACTTCCATCCACTCTCGTAACTGGAGAGCCGGAGATGCTCTTGGTCGTGGAGAGTCTCTAGCTGATATCGAAGCCAATATGGGCATGGTGATCGAAGGAATTTCAACGACTCGAGCAGCCTATGAACTAGCGCAAGAACTTGGAGTCTATATGCCCATTACACAGGCCATTTACCAAGTTATTTACCACGGAACCAATATTAAAGATGCCATTTATGACATCATGAACAATGAATTTAAAGCAGAAAATGAGTGGTCTTGACCCTCTAAAGAAAGGATTCTTATGACATCAAAAGTTAGAAAGGCAGTTATCCCTGCCGCTGGACTTGGAACTCGATTTTTACCAGCAACCAAAGCACTTGCTAAAGAAATGTTGCCAATTGTAGACAAACCAACTATCCAATTTATCGTAGAAGAAGCTCTTAAATCAGGTATTGAAGATATTCTAGTTGTCACTGGTAAATCAAAACGTTCTATTGAGGACCACTTTGACTCAAACTTTGAGCTTGAATACAATCTTAAGGAAAAAGGCAAAACGGATTTGTTAAAATTGGTAGATGAAGCAACTGGTATGCGCCTCCATTTCATTCGCCAAACTCACCCTCGCGGTCTTGGAGACGCTGTCCTACAAGCCAAAGCTTTTGTAGGGAATGAGCCCTTCGTTGTTATGCTGGGTGATGACCTTATGGACATCACAAATGAGAATGCCGTTCCTTTGACAAAACAACTGATGAATGATTACGAAAAGACACACGCATCAACCATTGCTGTCATGCCTGTACCACACGAAGACGTTTCATCATACGGGGTTATCGCTCCTCAGGGTGAAGGAAGTAATGGACTCTATAGCGTTGAAACTTTCGTAGAAAAACCAGCTCCCGAAGATGCACCAAGTGATTTGGCAATCATCGGTCGCTATCTACTCACACCTGAGATTTTTGATATCTTAGAAAATCAAACTCCTGGTGCTGGAAATGAAATCCAACTTACTGATGCTATTGATACGCTCAATAAAACACAGCGTGTTTTTGCCCGTGAATTTACAGGAGCTCGTTACGACGTTGGGGATAAGTTTGGCTTTATGAAAACATCTATTGACTACGCCCTCAAGCACCCACAAGTCAAAGATGCCTTGAAAAATTACCTCATCCAACTTGGAAAAGAATTGGCTGAGAAGGAATAATACTCTTCGAAAATCTCTTCAAACCACGTTAGCTTCACCTTGCCGTAGGTATGGTTACTGACTTCGTCAGTTCTATCTACAACCTCAAAGCAGTGCTTTGAGCAGCCTGCGGTTAGCTTCCTAGTTTGCTCTTTGATTTTCATTGAGTATAAAACAAAAAAAGATAAGGTTCAAAAAATGCCTTATCTTTTTTCATTACACAAATTTTCATCCCATTCCCTTGTAGAAAAGCAAGACTGCGAACCCTACGAACAAGACTACCGCTCCTAACCTCTGGATGGTATTATACATCCGTCTTTCTCCTCGAACTGGAAAGATAACTGCTAGAAATGCACCACCAACTGCTCCTCCGATATGGCCTGCCAGGCTGATGCCGGGAATCAAAACACTTCCAATAATATTAATCACAAAAAGTGTCAGATAAGATTGGCCCAACTGCTGGATATAAGGATTACGCGTAGCATAGCGAAGAACAATAATCGCAGCAAATAGCCCATAGAGAGAAGTAGAAGCTCCTGCTGCTAAGGATTTTGGACTAAACTCAAAAACAAATAGATTGCCCATCATTCCTGATAAGAGATAGAGAAAGAAAAACTGCTTAGAACCGAAAATCTCCTCTACTTGCCTACCAAGATAATAGAGCGAAAGCATATTAACAATGAAATGCTCCCACCCAATATGAACAAAAATGGCAGAGAAGAGACGCCAAATCTGCTCTGGAAAGAGACGAATGACAGGCCCATACATGGCTCCAAATCGAAATAATGTATCCGCCCTGTCAAAATTTCCACCTGTAGTCACCAACATTAGTAGAAATACCAAGGCCGTCACTAAGAGGAAGAAACTCGTCACAGGGTAACGCCTATCAAAGATTTCCTTCATCAATTAATACCTCCTGAACAGGAATATCATGCTTTTCAGGGATAAAGTCCTGAATTTGACAAGGATAAACCGTACTCAAAGTATGACCAGGAAAATGTTTCAGATAGCGGTCATAATAACCTCCACCGTATCCAATCCGATATCCCTCCGTCGTAAAAGCCAGACCAGGAACATGAATCAAATCAATCTGAGAGGCATCCACCACTTCCAAATCTCCCTGTGGTTCCAGTAAGCCAAAGGAAGTTTTTACCAACTGCTGTGGATCATAGACCACAAAGTCCATGCGCCCCTTGGGATAGGTTTTGGGTATCAGAACCTTCTTGCCGTCCTTCAACGCCTGCTCAATCAGTTCCTGCGTTTGAAACTCATGAGGAAAAGAGAGGTAGGTTGCGATGACCTTGGCTTCTTGGTAGAAGGGATGTTTCAAAAATTGATCCGTTAAAGCTTGATCCATAGCCTGTTTTTGCTCTTGAGATATCGCCTTCATTTCTTGCAAGACTTGCTTGCGTAATTCTGCTTTCATAGACAAGCCCTCTACTCTACTGCCTTCTTTTTCAGGAAACTAGAGACCGCATCAACCCCAATAGCTAGTGCCTCTTCCTTGGGGCTCATCTGAGGATGATGAAGGGCGTAGGGACTATCGATACCCAGCCAGAACATAACGCCATCTACCTTCGAAAGAAGATAACCAAAGTCCTCACCTGTCATAGCAGGCTCGATATCAATCAACTCAATTCCCTCTTTTTCTTCAAAGAAATCCATCAGTTCACGCGCCAAGGCTGGATTGTTCTCAACAGGCAGATAACCACCTTGTTTGAGTTCCACTTCAACTTCCATATCAAAGGCAGCTGCAACTCCTTCTGCAACTGTTTTGACCCGCTTTTGCACCAAGAGACTCATGTCCTGTGTCAAGGCCCGAATAGTTCCATGCAAAAAGGCTGTATCTGTGATGACATTGTTGGTGGTTCCGGCTTGGAAAAGACCAAAGGTCACTACTGCTCCCTCGATTGGGTTGACATTTCGGCTAACCACTGACTGCACCTGGGTCACAAAGTAACTAGCCGCCACCAAAGCGTCATTAGCTTCATGTGGAAAAGCTGCGTGGCCACCTTTGCCTTTGAAACGGATCTTCACCTCGCAAGTTCCTGCAAAGAGTGTATGAGTATTAGTCGCAATCTGTCCAACCTTCAAATCTGGCCGAACATGGAGGCCATAAAACTGGTCTGGCAACCAGTCTCCAAAAGCGCCATCTTCATACATGAGCATGCCACCAGCTTCATTTTCTTCAGCAGGCTGAAACAGAAAGAGCAGATTATTCTTTGGTTGCTCCTCAAGGGCTCGCTCAAGACAGCCCAAAGCAATAGTCATGTGGAAATCATGGCCACAAGCATGCATACGACCTTGGTGCTGAGAGACGAAAGGAAGGCCTGTTTGCTCGATGATCGGCAGACCATCAATATCTGTTCTCCAACCAATAGTACGCTCTGGCTGACTTCCCTGCAAGTAAACCAAAATACCTGTCCGCCAAGTACGAACTTGAACAAAGTCCTTGCCTGCAGTCAATTTCTCAATCACATCTAGCAAATAAGCATGAGTCTTGAACTCCTCCAAGCCAATCTCTGGAATCTGGTGCAAATCTCGTCTAGTCTGAATCAAATCTAACATCTATCTGTCCTCCGATATAGCAGAAAGAGGCTGGAAGAAGGGTTCCGCCTCTTTATTACTTTTACAATTATAAGGTACGAAGCGCATCCTCTAGCGCTGTTTTTTGTTGGGTTTGGGCATCAATCTCTTTGATAATACGAGCTGGAACACCTGCTACTACCACGTTTTCTGGGACATCTTGGGTAACGATAGCTCCTGCTGCGACAACTGAACCACTACCGATTTGAACTCCTTCAATAACCACTGCATTAGCACCGATAAGAACATTGTCTCCAACACGGACTGGTTCTGCGCTAGCTGGCTCAATCACACCTGCAAGAACGGCACCTGCACCAACGTGACTGTTTTTCCCAACGATAGCACGACCACCAAGGATAGCCCCCATGTCAATCATGGTTCCTGTACCAATTTCAGCACCGATATTGATAACTGCTCCCATCATGATAACAGCATTGTCACCAATTTCAACCTGATCACGGATAATAGCACCTGGCTCGATACGAGCGTTGATAGCACGTTTATCTAGCAAAGGAACTGCAGAATTACGAGCATCTTGCTCAACAACATAGTCTTGATTTTCTACTAAACCATCGAGAAGCGGAGCCACGTCCTTCCAGTCTCCAAACAGGACATTTCCTAGTTTAACAACAGATCCAGGTACAGCAGTTGCGAGTTGTCCCTCAAAGGTTACTTTAACACTGGTTTTCTTTTCAGCATTGGCGATAAATTGGATAATTTCTTGAGCGTTCATTTTTGTGGCAGTCATAGGCGCCTCCTAGTTCATTTTAATGATACCTATTCTACCAAAAAAGACCTCAAATTTGAAGCCTTTTTGTTTGTTTTTAGGTATGATTTTTAGGGATGTGAGATAAAACGTGCTGTCGGTAAAAGCAAGCCCCTACCGATACAACCTAAAAACACTCTTCACAACTATCTCCCCGTGTTTTATTGACTATTCTAGTATAGCACACTTTTAGAATTAAGAAAAGACTTTTTATTTACTTTCTTTCGCTTCTTCTATCGATAGGAAAATCATGGGCAAAATAATCAAGGCCATAGCTAGAAGAAGGGACCAATCCACTACCAATCCTAAAAACAAAACACTCAAAAGGGCAGAAGAGAGAGGTTCACTGGCACTGATAACGGAAACCACCAAGGGAGAAACCAAAGACACAGCCTTCATGGAAATAAAAAAAGCAAAAGCCGTTCCAAAGAAAGCAATAGTGAGGCAAATCAAGATACTCCAAATATCAAGAGTAAAGGAAAGCTGATAAACCGGCGAGAGGACATTGCTAAATAAACCGGCCAAAATCATCCCCCACCCAACCGTGGGTACAAAACCATAGCGCTTCGCGAAAGGTTGGGGCAAGATAACATTAAACATAACACCCATGGCACTCAGCAGACCTGTTACAAGGGCTAGTGGCGTCATGGATAACTGAGAGAGATCTCCCTTTGTCGCCATCAAGCAAACACCCAGCATAGCAACCAAAACATAGAAAATAGCGCTTTTTGACGCTCGTTTTTGATAAACCAAGCGATTGTAAAAGAGGATAAAGACAGGACTGATAAACTGTAAAATAGTTGCTGTCGCTGCATTTGAATATTCTACGCAGAGGTAGAAAAAATACTGGACTGAAAAAATCCCCAAAATAGCATAGGCCAAAAAGGGCAGGTAATTTTTCTTATCTCGCCAAATATCTAGCACTTGCGATTTTAATTGCATTGCTGACCAAATGAGCACAAGACTCCCTGCCAGTGTCAAACGCATAGAGGTAATCCAGCCAGAGGACACTTGATAATGAGTAAAGAAATATTCTCCTAAAATTCCACAGATTCCCCATATTAAGCCGGATAGAAGCGAATAAATGGTTCCTTTAATAATCTTTTTCTGATACTGATTCATACCTTTATTGTAACACGAAAGGAAAAAAGAAAAAAGTGGCAATCCATTGATTAGCCACTTCATTTAGAAAAGTTTAAAGGACTTATCGTCTCGTCCTTGAAGAGGGTCGTGTAGCACTTGAGTTATTGCTATCGCTAGAGCTACTACTTGAACTGCTGGAGCTTGATGGAGTTGGTAGACTCCCCACGATGCTAGACCAAGCATTCTGATAATCCGCATCACTTCCACCAATAGCAAAGCGATAACTGGTCGTTGGCGCTCCTGCCTTATTAGCCCAATAGCTGGTAACAGTCGAACCTGTGACCTCTACTTCTTTTCCTTCAACAGAAACCTTCCCTGGTTTTTGACCTGTTGATTTCAAGACTTCGGATTTTACTACACTAGGATCTAAAGCGAAGCGCTCGTTCCCCCAAATGCTTGGGGAGGCTTGCTGAATCGCATTTACCAGATGAGCCATGTAATTAGAGTTATTGGAATAACCTGCTCTACGTGACAATGAATGGTTATCATCATGCCCAATCCAGCCACCTAGGGTTAATCTAGGTGTCGAAAGCATGAGCCACATATTTTCGTCTTGGTTGGTTGTCCCAGTCTTCCCAATCCAATCTGCATTAGCTAAAGTAGGATTTAAAGAAGTCAGGTTAGTCTTGAAGGTTGTTGTCACACGAGAGGATAGAACTTCTCGCAACAATCCTTGCATAATTGTCGCAGTAGCTTTTGAATAGACTTGAACCGGTTTATCCTGATACTCATAAACTACTCTACCATCTGCTGCTTCAATTTTAGAAATTACATGTTTTTTATGATATAGACCATTATTTGCTAGAGTCTGATAGCCATTGGTATGCTGGGCAACTGTGACCTCAATACCACCACCCATTGGCAGACTCTCAATACCGTACTCAGGAATCTCGTAGCCCATCTTTTCCATATAACCCTTGACATCAACACCCTTTTCACGGAGCATACGATAGGTCCAGTAAGCCGGGATATTCCATGAATAGTTCAAGGCTTCTCCCAAGGTCATCATTCCTGTCCCCTTGCTATTAGCATACATAATTGGGTTGCCATTGGCAAAGTTTGTTGGATAGTTAGACAGAATCGTCTCACTTCCCATCAAGCCCTGGTCAATAGCAATACCGTAGGCCAGCAAAGGTTTGGTAGTAGAAGCTGGTGAACGTTTGGTATCAAAGGCATGATTGTTTTGATTTTCTTGATAATTGCGACCACCTACAAAGCCTAGAATAGCACCTGTTTGGTTGTCCATCAAGACATTCCCTACTTCTACACGACCAGTTCCGTCGTCTAAAAGATAACCATAGTCAGCAACCGCATTTTGCATGGCAGAATGAATTTTCTGGTCTATGGTAGTAGTAATCTTATAACCACCATTTTCAATCTCCTTGGCCGCCAAGTCGCGATAAAACTTCTGAGTTGCCTCATTTTTCAACTCCTTAGCGGAGACATTGTCTCTCTGAGCTAGATAGTCATACATACGTTCCTGAGCTTCTGCCAAGGCTGTAAAGTATAAATAGCCGCGGGACACACCTGTGACTGTAGCTGAAGGGAGAAAGTCCTGTTTAAGATCGTAATCCTTATACTGAGAATACTCGTCTTTGCTTAAGGCACCTGTGCGATACATACTATAAAGAACTGCCTTAGCCCGTCTCAAGCCAATTTCTAAGTCTTCATCACTCTTCAACTCTCCAGTATTTTCATAGGGGGAATAGGTAATGGGACTCTGTGGAAGTCCTGCTAAAAATGCTGCTTGAGGAACCGTCAACTGACTCGCATCTACACCGAAAATCCCCTCGGCTGCCTGCTGAGCTCCTGCAATATTCTGCCCCTTATTATTTCGACCAAACGGAGCCACATTGAGATAGGTCGTTAAAATCTCGTCTTTATTCATGGCGCGTTCCAAGGCAAGAGCATCCACAATCTCTGTCGCCTTACGAGCCAAGGTCGGCGCATCCCCAACCACCTGCTGTTTAATCAGTTGCTGGGTCAAGGTTGAACCCCCACTAGAGGAACCCAAACCTACAAATTTCCCCAAGGTCGCACGAATCACCGCCTTGGGCACTACACCCTTATGTTCTTTAAAGTGTTCATCTTCCGTCGCAATGATAGCCTTCTTCAGATTTTCCGAAATTTGCTCAGATGAGATAGAAGTGCGCAACAAATCACTCTCTATGGAGGCAATCACCGTCCCATCCGCATAGGTAATCTCTGAAATAGAAGAGATGTCCTTGACCTGATGTACCAATTCTTCTGTCTGAGGCACCCGAACCTTGTCAAATAAGGCCACCCCGTACCCCAAAGCAATCCCAGCTCCCAACATTCCTCCTAGAAAACCGAGGATAAAGAGTAAGTTAAATAAGGCTTTTATACTCAGTAAAATAGCTGGAAAAATAGCTGGCTTCTCTAAGGATTTAGATTTTTGGACACTTGAACCTTTCTTGACCGGCCTATCTGATTTTTTATTTTTTTGTTTTTGCTGGAAAAATTCCAGCATTTTTCGTTTTAATTCATTTAATTGATTTTGCATGGATTTCCTCACTCTATCTATTATACCACAAAAGGGAAACTTTCAATAAAATAGCCACTTTCTTCCCTATTCTGCTAGGCTATTGCCCAAGTTTGTGATACAATAGTTAGAAACAATAATTTTAAAAAGGAGAAAAGACACATGCACATTTTTGATGAGCTAAAAGAGCGTGGTTTGATATTTCAAACGACTGATGAAGAAGCTTTGCGTAAAGCCCTAGAAGAAGGTCAAGTTTCTTATTATACTGGCTACGATCCAACTGCTGACAGCCTTCACCTAGGCCACCTTGTCGCAATCTTGACAAGTCGTCGCTTGCAGCTAGCAGGTCACAAACCTTATGCGCTCGTTGGCGGTGCTACAGGTCTCATCGGAGATCCGTCCTTCAAAGATGCTGAACGTAGTCTCCAAACAAAAGACACAGTAGATGGCTGGGTCAAGTCTATCCAAGGACAACTTTCTCGTTTTCTTGACTTTGAAAATGGCGAAAATAAAGCTGTCATGGTCAACAACTACGACTGGTTTGGCAGCATCAGCTTCATTGATTTCCTCCGTGATATCGGAAAATACTTTACTGTCAACTACATGATGAGTAAGGAATCTGTGAAAAAACGGATCGAAACAGGGATTTCCTACACTGAGTTTGCTTACCAAATCATGCAAGGGTACGACTTCTTCGTTCTTAGCCAAGACCACAACGTAACGCTACAAATCGGTGGTTCTGACCAGTGGGGAAATATGACAGCTGGTACTGAATTGCTTCGTCGTAAGGCTGACAAGACTGGCCACGTAATCACTGTTCCACTGATTACCGATGCAACTGGTAAGAAATTTGGTAAATCAGAAGGAAACGCAGTCTGGCTCAATCCTGAAAAGACTTCTCCATACGAAATGTACCAATTCTGGATGAACGTTATGGACGCAGACGCTGTTCGCTTCTTGAAAATCTTTACTTTCTTGTCACTTGATGAGATTGAAGACATCCGTAAACAATTTGAAGCAGCTCCACACGAACGCTTGGCTCAAAAAATCTTGGCTCGTGAAGTCGTTACACTTGTTCACGGCGAAGAAGCTTACAAAGAAGCCCTCAACATCACTGAGCAACTCTTTGCAGGAAACATCAAAAATCTTTCTGTTAAAGAACTCAAACAAGGACTTCGTGGAGTACCAAACTACAAAGTACAAGCAGACGAAAACCACAATATTGTGGAACTGCTCGTCTCATCTGGTGTAGTTAACTCAAAACGCCAAGCCCGTGAAGATGTCCAAAATGGAGCTATCTACGTAAACGGTGACCGCATCCAAGACCTTGACTATGTCTTGAGTGACGCAGATAAGTTAGAAAACGAACTGACTGTTATCCGTCGTGGAAAGAAAAAATATTTTGTATTGACTTACTAAACTGTTCAACATTTACCTATAAAAAAGGAGTTAACCTCGAGAAAGGTAACTCCTTTTTGTTGTTGATAACCACATCTATCTAGCCTTAATAGACAGGCTACGCAGGACTATGCGTAAGGTTGTTAGATTATGTAAGATAGAGAGATTTGAAGGACTGAGCCAATTAAATAAGCCAAAGCCAATCAAACTACTATTTACGACAACGGTATCTTGAATATTCTTCTTGATGAGTGTTTGCAAAGATGATGATAGCCAATCCAACTCTTGGAAGAAATCCAAACGATTATCTAACAATAAGATATCACTCATCTGCTTAGAAATATCTGCACTCTCATTCATCACCACACCGATATCTGATAGGGTTAGAGCAGCTGAGTCATTCAATCCATCTCCAACCATCAAAATAGTGTGACCTGCTTTATGCAGTTCCTCTACTAACTCAAATTTTCCATCAGGTTTCAAGTCTGTATAGACCTGATCAAAGGGCAAATCTTTGACTAATTCCTCTGTTCTAACCAAGGTATCCCCTGTTGCCAGAATCAATTTTTTCCCTTGTGCCTTAAGTTTCTCCAAGGCTGCCTTAGCTTCTTTTCTCAAAGGAGTATGAATGCAGAACATTCCAATCAATTCATTCTGGTAGGCTAAGAATAAAAGATTGTAGTGATTCTTGTACTCTTCGATCAAAGCATGTTGTTCCAAACTAATATGAATCTGCTCATCCTGCATCAAGACATAATTCCCAATAACAACTGGTTGGCCATCTATATGGGATTTGATTCCCTTACTTGCGATATATTGGAGTTTCCCATGCATTTCCTCATGTTCAATCCCCTCTATCTCAGCTTGCTTGACAATGGCATTAGCAATAGGATGATAAATGTGTTCCTCAAGACAGGCACTGATTCTGAGAATATCTTCCTCGCTATAGTCCCCAAAAGGTAACACCTTTTCAACTATAGGATAGCTAGTTGTGATTGTTCCTGTCTTATCAAACAAGAAAGTATCAACTTCCAGATATTTCTCTAGAACATCTCCATCCTTAATCACCATTTCACGGTTCAACCCCTCTTTGATAGCTGTTAAATAAGCTACAGGAGTAGAGATTTTCAAAGCGCAGGAGAAATCAACCAATAGGAATGAAATAGCCTTAGAAAAAGAACCTGTTAATAAGTAAGTCAGACCAGCCCCCAAGAAATTATATTTGACGACCTTGTCCGCCATCTTGATGAAATAGCGTTGTTTCGTTTTCTTGTTTTCTTCAGATTTCTTCATCAACTCAATCAGCTGTAAAATACGACTGTTCATCTGATTATCGGTTACACGAATGCGTAGCTCCCCAGTCTCCAAGACTGTGTTTGCACAAACCAAATCAGACTCTCTTTTTTCAACTGGAAAACTCTCTCCCGTCAAGGAACTTTCGTTGACCATACCTAAACCTGAAACTACTTGTCCATCAAACAGAATTTCATTTCCTTGAGATAGGACCAAGACATCTCCTATTTGAACATCGGAACTCTTGATACTAACGACCGTATCCCCCTGTACTAAGAATACGTCGCTCTCTTTTGCAAGAAGGCTTTGCTCTAAATCTGTTGCAGTTTTTTTCAAGGACCATTGATCTAAATGATT
Organism: Streptococcus humanilactis; assembly: GCF_019448275.1. Taxonomy (GTDB): domain Bacteria; phylum Bacillota; class Bacilli; order Lactobacillales; family Streptococcaceae; genus Streptococcus; species Streptococcus humanilactis. The sequence continues at coordinate 26,308 of NZ_JAHXBZ010000005.1, forward strand.
CCCCAAATCAAGCATAAACATGATGTTGCTAGCAGTCTTGGATTGGTTCATAAACAAAGACAATAAAATAGCCGAACAGTCCAAGACCTCCATCGTTAGTTCCTTACGCGCTAGTGTTTGATAGGCTTCTCTAATATAGCCAAAAGCCTGATAACAAGTCCATATATAGCGAATAGGATACGGAACAAAACTACGAAAAAGTATACGCTTAATCGCTGCACCTGAAACAATAGAATAAGCACTCTCTTCTCTACGAATGGGAAGAGTCATCAACTCAGAAACTTTCCCTTTATCAATTCTTTTTAAAAAGGCTTCTGCATTATCTAATACAGAAAAGCCTTCTTTTATACGTAGAGTAAAGTGCTGTTGATCCATGTAAAACTGGATAGACTCAATTCCCTTTTCATCTCTCGCCAAGGAACGAAGATAGTCTTGAATATCCAAGGTGAGTGAAAAAGAAGATGATAGTCGGATATGTTGGTATCCTCTATGTAGCACTTTAAAAGACATATTATTCTCCTATAAGGCTATCTAATTGCTCTTCTTTTTTCTCTTGCTCGTACAAATATTTGGCATCTTGCAAGACATCGTCTCCATGTTGTTTCACAACAGAAACAGATGCATCTAGCTCGTCTTTCAACTTGTAAGCCTTAGCCAAAGCTTTAGAATAACCTTTTTTAGCTTCCTTACTTGCTAAGATTTTCAAACCAAGGGTACCAAATGCGACACCACCCAAAAAGAGTGATGATTTTTTCGCAACTTTTGCGACGGTCAATACTTCTTTTAACATACTTATTTCCTCCTAGCTATTATTATATAGCAATTTAGATATAAAAGCAATTTAATTTTTGTACTTTGAAAAGTAATTATACTACTATTTAATTCTATTACAAATCATCCTAAAGTTGCTTTCATTTGCCTCTTTTGATACACTTAAACTATGAATACAAATCTCAAACCTAAACTTCAGCGTTTTGCTTCTGCGACTGTCTTTGCCTGTCCTATCTGTCAAGAAAATCTGACTCTGGTAGAGAACAGTCTCAAATGCAACAATCGTCATTCTTTTGACTTGGCTAAATTTGGCTATGTCAATCTGTCACCTCAAATCAAGCAATCTGCCAACTACGACAAGGAAAACTTTCAAAACCGCCAACAAATCCTAGAATCTGGATTTTATCAGGCTATTTTAGAAGATATTTCGGACTTACTAGCAGCTAATCCATCCGCAAAAACTGTCTTAGATATTGGTTGTGGCGAGGGCTTCTACTCTCGCAAACTCCAAGAAAGTCATCCTGACAAAACCTTCTATGCCTTTGATATTTCCAAAGATTCCGTCCAAATCGCTGCAAAGAGCGAACCCAACTGGGCAGTCAATTGGTTCGTTAGCGACTTGGCTCGTCTTCCTATAAAAGACGCCAGCATGGATATCCTACTAGATATCTTTTCACCTGCCAACTATGGAGAATTTCGTCGCGTTTTATCCAAAGACGGTATCTTAATAAAGGTTATCCCAACTAAAAATCACCTCAAGGAAATCCGTCAGAAGGTACAAGACCAGCTGACAAACAAGGATTATTCTAATCAAGATATCAAGGAGCATTTCCAGGAACATTTTACCATCCTATCTAGTCAAACTGCCTCTCTGACTAAAACTATCACAGCAGAGCAGCTCCAAGCCCTACTTAGTATGACTCCTCTCCTCTTTCACGTCGACCAGAGCAAGATTGACTGGAGCCAACTGACAGAGATTACCATTGAAGCAGAGATTTTGGTTGGGAAAACATTGTAAACTAGACTTCGCAAAAGTAGAAAACTTACTGAGAATCTTCAATATTACGAAAACGCATAAGAACAGGTACTCAAAAACCTTAATCTTATGCGTTTTGTTATGCAAAAATCACTGGAATTTCTATACACATTAAGCGGAAATCTTTGAAATCAATTCTCTTAATAACCATTGAATACCATATATTACATTTACCCCAAATATGATATAGGCCGTATAAATCAAGTATTTCGATTTCTTCTGCCTCAAAGAATAGATTTTGTACAAGATAAACAAATTTAAAATAATAAATAATAGAGACAAAATCTTCCCCCAAAAATCAATCTTAAAAGTACACAGTCAAGCATAGCTCTAAACTTTATTTTCGATTCGAGATAACAAACTTATCAATAAATAGCAAGTGAAATAAGGCCAGTACCAGACCCCAAACGCTACCACGAAAAGAGATTTCTTGATGATTGAGAGGAAACAAATCATGGTTACCTATATAGAGGCAGGTCAAAATGATAAATAAAATCCAAAATAAATCCGTCCATTTATATTTTGAAAAATATTTTTTCCACATAAAAACACCTTCTTTCCTACAATCATATTATAATACTTTGTGTAAGCGAATACAAGGAATATGAGGTAATCAACTACAAAGAAACATGAGGTTGAAAGAGAGTAAAAGCAGTATTTCTAAGCTTTAACTGTATCTATGATTTCTATCTTTTTAAGACAAGATTGACCCAAATCCACAGCATTTAAAAAAGCGAATTTCAATCGAAACTCGCTTTTTTACAAAATGTATTAGTATGAATTTGTATCTTATACTCAATGAAAATCAAAGAGCAAACTAGGAAGCTAGCCGCAGGCTGTACTTGAGTACGGCAAGGCAACGCTGACGTGGTTTGAATTTGATTTTCGAAGAGTATTAGTTCAAGTGCCAGATATCTTCGTTGTACTGAGCGATTGTACGGTCAGATGAGAAGAATCCTGCTTTAGAAATGTTAACGATAACTTTATCCAACCATGCGTCACGGTCTTCGTAGTCAGCCAACATTTGCTCTTTCACTTTGATGTAATCTTCCAAGTCAAGAAGAGTCATGAACCAGTCTTTGTTGATCAATTCATTGTAAAGACGTTCCAAGCGCTCTTTGTTTCCAGCTGCAAGAACTGCATCGCTAACGATGAAGTCAACCAATGGTTTGATAGCTTCACGAGCGTAGAATTCGCTTGATTTGTAAGCTGCTTTTGCGTAAAGGTCGATAACAGTTTCTGAATCTTCACCAAAGATGTAGATGTTTTCATCACCAACCAACTCAGCGATCTCCACGTTAGCTCCGTCCATAGTACCAAGAGTCAAAGCTCCGTTCAACATGAATTTCATGTTACCAGTACCTGAAGCTTCTTTAGAAGCAAGTGAGATTTGTTCTGAGATATCACATGCTGGGATAAGGAAGCTTGCTGCAGTAACGTTATAGTTTTCAACCATAACTACTTGCAAGTGTGGAGCTACTGCTGGATCGTTAGCAATAACTTCTGACATGCAAAGGATCAAGTGGATGATGTCTTGAGCGATTGTATAGGCTGGAGCTGCTTTACCACCAAATAAGATTGTGATTGGACGAGCAGGGATGTTACCAGCTTTGATGTCAAGGTATTTGTGAATCACGTACAAAGCGTTCATTTGTTGGCGTTTGTACTCGTGAAGACGTTTGATTTGGATGTCAAAGATAGAGTTTGGATTGATTTCCACACCTTGGTGTTCTTTCAAGTGACGAGCCAATTTACGTTTGTTGTGAGCCTTGATGCTTTCCAATTTTTCTTTGACAGCTGCTTTGTCTTCATAAGACAAAAGTTTTTCAAGCTCATCTGCTTCATGGTGCCAACCTTCTCCAAGAATCTCATCCAAGTAGTGAGACAATCTTGGGTTAGCATGCATAAGCCAACGACGGAAAGTAATACCGTTTGTTTTGTTGTTGAATTTTTCTGGGTAAAGGTCGTAGAAAGCTTTCAACTCAGAATTTTTCAAGATTTCAGTATGAAGTGCTGCTACCCCGTTAACACTGTATCCGTAGTGGATATCCATGTGAGCCATGTGAACACGTCCGCTCTCATCGATAATTTGAACAGCTGGATCTTTGTATTCTGCTTTCACACGACGGTCCAATTCTTCAATGATTGGTACCAAGTGAGGAACCACTTCTTGCAAGAATTCAAGAGGCCATTTTTCAAGGGCTTCAGCAAGGATTGTGTGGTTAGTGTAGGCAGTCATGCTACGAACGATTGAGATTGCTTCGTCAAGCTCGATACCACGTGCAGTCAAAAGACGGATCAATTCAGGGATAACCATTGATGGGTGAGTGTCGTTGATTTGTACAACAGCGTAGTCAGCAAGGTCATGCAAGTTGCTTCCTTTTTCGATTGCTTCGTCGATGATCAATTGCGCACCGTTTGAAACCATGAAGTATTGTTGGAAGATACGGAGCAATTCACCTTGACGGTCACTATCATCTGGGTAAAGGAAGAGAGTCAAGTTGCGAGCGATATCTGTCTTGTCAAAGTTGATGCCATCTTTAATGATAGAAGAATCAACTGAATCCAAGTCAAACAAACGCAAGCGGTTTTTAGTTGCTGTTTCATAACCAGTAACATCAATATCGTAAAGAGTTGATGTCAAAGTAAAGTCTGCAAATGGTACTTGGTAGCTACGGCTTGAGCGAACCAACCAGTTTTGCTCTGTCAACCATGCATTTGGAATTGTTTCTTGTTGGTTGTTTTTAAGAACTTGTTGGAAAAGACCAAAGTGGTAGTTAAGACCAACACCGTCACCATTCAAACCAAGAGTCGCAATTGAGTCGATAAAGCAGGCAGCCAAACGTCCCAAACCACCATTACCAAGAGATGGTTCCAATTCAACTTCTTCAACTTCGATCAAGTCTTTACCTGCAGCAGCAAGTTCTTTTTTGACATCGTCGTAAAGACCAAGGTTGATCAAGTTGTTTGACAAGAGTTTACCAATCAAGAACTCAGCTGAGATATAGTAAACTTTCTTTTTACCAGTGTTGACTGGTTTTTGGCTGCTTGCAAGCTTGCTGTAGTTAAGAAGAGCAAGGTAAAGCTCTTCATTGCTACATTCTGCAATGGTTTTATTGTAACGATTTTGTACAAATTCTTGTAGTGATAACATGTTTAAGGTGTCTCCTGATATTGTATTATTTCTTTAATTCTACCAAATTTTCATTAATTCGTCGATAGATTGTTGTCAAGTCAAGCAAACCTTCCTCGACAGCTGGTGTCAATTGATCTTCAGTCATACGCCAAGACCAGTTTCCACCGAGGGTAGATGGGAAGTTCATACGAGCTGTCTCATCCAATTCTAGCAAATCTTGCATAGTTGCAATTGCCATGAAGCTAACTGATGAAAAGACTGTACGAAGCATAGCGTGTGGAACTGTTTCGTATTCTTTACGGTTAGTATAGCGAGCCATGTACTCACGAGTCGCATCATCAATCTCGTTACGGTACCAACCAAGGACCGTGTTGTTATCGTGAGTTCCTGTGTACATAACTGAGTTAGCAGGTGCCAAGTGTGGGCTATCGATACTTTCGTCTTCTGGATTGAAGGCAAATTGAAGAATCTTCATTCCTGGGAAGCCAGTACGTTCACGCAACTCAATAACTTCATCTGTCATGAAGCCAAGGTCTTCTGCGATGATGTTTAGCTCACCAAGTTCTTCCTTAACGGCTGCAAAAAGCTTGTAGCCCGGACCTTTCACCCACTCACCAGGTGCTGCTGTATCGGAACCAGCAGGGATTTCCCAGTAAGATTCGAAGCCGCGGAAGTGGTCGATACGAACGATATCATAGATTTTGAAGCTTTCACGCAAGCGTTCAATCCACCATTTATAGCCGTCTTTGTCCATTGCTTCCCAATCATAGATTGGGTTACCCCAAAGCTGACCAGTTGCAGAAAACTCATCTGGTGGGCATCCTGCGATGCAAGTCGCCTTACCGTTGACATCTGTCTTGAAGAGATGTGGATTTGCCCACATATCGCTTGAATCTTCCGCTACGTAGATTGGCATGTCCCCAACGATTTCGATGTGGTTGTCGTTAGCGTAAGCTTTCAATTTCAACCATTGTTGGAAGAAGAAGTATTGAGTCACACGGTGGTAAACCAACTTGTCTGCCAATTGCTCACGGTAGCTTTCAAGTGCTGAAGCTTTACGAACGCGAGCATCAGCATCTGGCCATTCAGTCCAAGCAAGATTTTCAAAATGCTCTTTGATAGCCATATACTCAGCAAAGAGCTCAAGCCATGATTGGTTGTCTTGAGCAAATTTCTCAAAATCTTTAACATCTCCAACTTCAAAGAAACGTTTCACCGCTTTTTCTAAAAGAGGACGACGTGCATAGTAGATTTTAGCATAATCAACTTCAGACGCATCGCTACCAAAGTCAACTCCTTCAAGGTCACTTGCTTCCAACAAACCTTGCTCCACCAAGATATCCAAATCGATAAAATGAGTGTTTCCTGCGAAGGCTGAGAAAGATTGGTAAGGAGAGTCTCCGTAACTAGTTGTTCCTAGTGGAAGGATTTGCCAGTAACGTTGTTTCGTGCGAACCAAGAAATCAACGAAGTCGTAAGCACTTTGACCAAATGATCCGATTCCGTAGGCTCCTGGGAGAGAAGAGATGTGCATCAACACACCACTTTGACGTTTTTTCATAAACAACACCTCGTGTATTTGTAGTTTAATTTTTCATTTTTGGGCGCAAACGTTTGCGTTAAGATAAGTATACTTCATTTTTGGAATAATTGCAAGCGGTTTTAAAAAAACTTTTTGATTATTTTTTAAAAAAACTTGTCCTTATTTATGTATACATATACATTTTTTCTTTTCTATTTACAAAATCTTCTTCAACTACAAATAGAAGGCTCAACTTAGCCTACTTTTGGTCTAGAGCAATTTATTTTTTGTTCAAAATCTAGGCAATCGTTTCCCTAAATAATTTCAGTAAAAGCATGAAAATATATTTTCTAACTTTTCTTCTATTATAAACAAATAAAACGCTTACCCTTTCCGTGAAATTTTTTTAAAATTTTTACAAAAAACACTTGCAACCGTTTTCTATTTGTGCTATACTAGTCCCATAAAGGAAAACGTTTGCGTTTCCTCATTATAAAATTTGTTATTCTTTAGGAGGAATACACTATGTCATCTAAATTCATGAAGAGCGCTGCTGTGCTTGGAACTGCTACACTTGCTAGCTTGCTTTTGGTAGCTTGCGGAAGCAAAACTGCTGATAAACCTGCTGATTCTGGTTCATCTGAAGCGAAAGAAATCACTCTTTACGTTGAGGACCAATACAAAGCTTATGCTGAAACAGTAGCTAAAGCTTATAAAGAACAATCAGGAACAACAGTTAACATCAAATCTGGTGACCAAATGGGTGGGCTTGACAAACTTTCTCTTGACAACCAATCAGGTCAAGCTCCTGACGTTATGATGGCTCCATACGACCGTGTAGGTAGCCTTGGTACTGACGGACAACTTTCAGAAGTGAAATTGAGCGACGGTGCTAAAACAGATGATAAAACTAAATCTCTTGTAACAGCTGCTGACGGTAAAGTTTACGGTGCTCCTGCCGTTATCGAGTCACTTGTTATGTACTACAACAAAGACTTGGTAAAAGAAGCTCCAAAAACATTTGCTGACTTGGAAAACCTTGCTAAAGATAGCAAATACGCATTCGCTGGAGAAGATGGAAAAACTTCTGCTTTCCTAGCTGACTGGACAAACTTCTACTTTGCATACGGACTTCTTGCTGGTAACGGCGGTTACGTATTCGGACAAAACGGTAAAGACGCTAAAGACATCGGTCTTGCAAACGACGGCGCTATCAAAGGTGTAGAATACGCTAAAACTTGGTATGAAAAATGGCCTAAAGGTATGCAAGATACTGAAGGAGCTGGAAACCTAATCCAAACTCAATTCCAAGAAGGTAAAACAGCTGCTATCATCGATGGACCTTGGAAAGCTCAAGCCTTCAAAGACGCTAAAGTAAACTACGGTGTTGCAACTATCCCAACTCTTCCAAACGGAAAAGACTACGCAGCATTTGGTGGTGGTAAAGCTTGGATCATCCCATCAAGCACTAAGAACCTTGAAGCTGCTCAAAAATTTGTAGACTTCCTTGTTTCAACTGAACAACAAAAAGCCTTCTACGATAAAACTAATGAAATCCCAGCTAACACTGAAGCTCGTTCATACGCTGAAGGTAAAAATGATGAGTTGACAACAGCTGTTATCAAACAGTTCAAGAACGCTCAACCAATGCCAAACATCTCTCAAATGTCAGCTGTTTGGGACCCAGCTAAAACAATGTTGTTTGAAGCTGTAAGTGGTAAGAAAGATGCTAAAACAGCTGCTAACGATGCTGTAACATTGATCAAAGAAACAATCAAACAAAAATTTGGTGAATAAAAAATTTGTTCAAGGGGGGTGGAAATCAAATCCCCCTTTGAATTTATCAACAAAAACACAAATAGTTTAGGTTTTATCTAGAAACCAGTATCCTATGAAAGGAGTTATTATGGAAAAGCAACAACCTAGTAAAGCAGCCCTGCTGTCTATCATTCCTGGGTTAGGACAGATTTACAATAAACAAAAGGCCAAAGGTTTTATCTTCCTTGGTGTAACCATCGTATTTGTCCTTTATTTCCTAGCACTTGCAGCCCCTGAATTGAGCAATCTCATCACTCTTGGTGACAAGCCAGGTCGTGACAATTCCCTCTTTATGCTGATTCGTGGTGCCTTCCATTTAATCTTTGTAGTCGTTTATGTACTCTTTTATTTCTCAAATATTAAAGATGCACATACAACTGCTAAACACATTAACAATGGTATTCCAGTAGCACTTACCTTTAAAGAAATGGTCAAAGGAATCTATGAAAATGGCTTCCCTTACCTCTTGATCATTCCATCTTATATTGCCATGACTTTTGCAATCATCTTCCCAGTTATCGTAACCTTGATGATTGCCTTTACTAACTACGACTTCCAACACTTACCACCAAACAAATTGTTGGACTGGGTTGGTTTGACGAACTTTACGAACATCTGGAGTTTGAGTACCTTCCGTTCTGCCTTCGGTGCCGTTCTTTCTTGGACTATCATCTGGGCTTTGGCTGCCTCAACTTTACAAATCGTAATCGGTATCTTCACAGCTATCATTGCTAACCAACCATTTATCAAAGGAAAACGTATCTTTGGTGTTATTTTCCTTCTTCCTTGGGCTGTCCCAGCCTTCATCACTATCTTGACATTTTCAAACATGTTTAACGATAGTGTCGGAGCCATCAACACTCAAGTCTTGCCAATCTTGGCTAAATTCCTTCCTTTCCTTGATGGTGCTCTTATTCCTTGGAAAACAGATCCAACTTGGACAAAAATTGCCTTGATTATGATGCAAGGTTGGCTTGGATTCCCATACATCTACGTTTTGACTTTAGGTATCTTACAATCTATTCCTAACGACCTTTACGAAGCAGCTTATATTGACGGTGCTAATGCTTGGCAAAAATTCCGCAACATCACTTTCCCAATGATCTTGGCTGTTGCAGCACCTACTTTGATTAGCCAATACACCTTCAACTTTAACAACTTCTCTATCATGTACCTCTTCAATGGTGGAGGACCTGGTAGTGTCGGAGGTGGAGCTGGTTCAACCGATATCTTGATCTCATGGATCTACCGTTTGACAACAGGTACATCTCCTCAATACTCAATGGCGGCAGCTGTTACCTTGATTATCTCTATCATTGTCATCTCAATCTCTATGATCGCATTCAAGAAACTACACGCATTTGATATGGAGGATGTCTAAGATGAATAACTCAATTAAACTCAAACGTAGACTGACTCAAACTCTTACTTACCTCTACTTAATTGGCCTATCAATCGTGATTATCTATCCACTTTTGATTACCATCATGTCAGCCTTTAAAGCAGGTAACGTCTCAGCCTTTAAACTAGATACTAATATCGACCTCAATTTTGATAACTTTAAAGGCCTCTTCACTGAAACCTTGTACGGTACTTGGTACCTCAACACTTTGATTATCGCCTTGATTACCATGGTTGTTCAAACAAGTATCATCGTACTTGCTGGTTATGCCTACAGCCGTTACAACTTCTTGGCTCGTAAACAAAGTTTAGTCTTCTTCTTGATTATCCAAATGGTGCCAACCATGGCCGCTTTGACAGCCTTCTTCGTTATGGCACTTATGTTGAACGCCCTTAACCACAGCTGGTTCCTCATCTTCCTCTACGTTGGTGGTGGTATCCCAATGAATGCTTGGCTCATGAAAGGCTACTTCGATACAGTGCCAATGTCTCTAGACGAATCTGCAAAACTAGACGGTGCAGGACACTTCCGCCGCTTCTGGCAAATTGTTCTTCCACTTGTTCGCCCAATGGTTGCCGTACAAGCTCTCTGGGCCTTCATGGGACCTTTCGGGGACTACATCCTCTCTAGTTTCTTGCTTCGTGAGAAAGAATACTTTACTGTTGCCGTAGGTCTCCAAACCTTCGTTAGCAATGTGAAAAACATGAAGATCGCCTACTTCTCAGCAGGTGCTATCCTCATTGCCCTTCCAATCTGTATTCTCTTCTTCTTCCTACAAAAGAACTTTGTTTCAGGACTTACAAGTGGTGGTGACAAGGGATAATATATCCCCGCCACCCTTTTTCATTTTGAAGCTTGTGACTATAAAAATATCCTTGTAACAAGCAATTTTTCTCCTAGACTTGAAATAAAGCGCATTTCTCTATATAATAATACTCATATAGAAAACACCTTTTAGAAAGATACCTATGCTTCCATATCCATTTTCTTATTTTTCAAGTATTTGGGGATTTCGTAAGCCCCTATCCAAACGTTTCGGGCTCAACTGGTTTCAACTTCTCTTTACCAGTATCTTCCTTATCAGCTTGTCTATGGTACCAATTGCCATTCAAAACAGCTCCCAGGAGACTTATCCGCTAGAAACCTTTATCGATAATGTCTATGAACCATTGACAGATGAGGTTGTTCAGGACCTCTCTGAACACGCTACAATTGTTGATGGCACATTAACTTATACTGGAACAGCTAGTCAAGCATCTTCTATTGTGATTGGTCCAAGTCAAAGTAAGGAACTACCTAAGGACTTGCAACTGCATTTCGATACGAATGAGCTCGTCATCAGCAAGGAAGGTAAGGAACTGACCCGCGTCTCTTACCGAGCCATTGAGACTGAGAGTTTCAAAAGCAAAGACAGCTTAACCCAAGCGATTTCTAAAGACTGGTACCAACAAAATCGTGTCTATATCAGTCTCTTCCTAGTTCTCGGTGCAAGCTTCCTCTTTGGTTTGAATTTCTTTATCGTCTCTCTAGGGGCTAGTCTTCTCCTTTATATCACTAAGAAATCACGCCTCTTTTCATTTAAAACCTTTAAAGAGTGCTACCATTTTATCTTGAACTGTTTAGGATTGCCGACTCTGATTACGCTTATTTTGGGATTATTTGGCCAAAATATGTCAAACCTCATCACTGTACAAAACATTCTTTTTGTCCTTTATCTGGTCACTATCTTTTATAAAACGCATTTCCGTGATCCAGATTACCATAAATAGGAGATTTTTATGCCCGTTACGATTAAAGACGTGGCCAAGGCTGCTGGTGTTTCGCCTTCAACCGTAACCCGTGTTATTCAAAATAAATCAACCATTAGCGACGAAACGAAAAAACGCGTTCGCAAGGCGATGAAGGAACTCAATTACCACCCCAACCTCAACGCTCGCAGTTTGGTAAGTAGCTATACCCAAGTTATCGGCTTAGTTCTTCCTGATGACTCAGATGCCTTCTACCAGAATCCTTTCTTCCCATCTGTCCTCCGTGGTATCGCCCAAGTCGCTTCTGAAAACCACTATGCCATTCAGATAGCAACAGGTAAAGATGCCAAAGAGCGTCTTAAAGCTATTTCTCAGATGGTCTATGGTAAGCGTGTAGATGGTTTGATTTTCCTCTATGCCCAAGAAGAGGACCCTTTGGTTAAGTTAGTAGCAGACGAGCAATTTCCTTTCCTTATCTTAGGTAAATCTCTATCTCCCTTCATTCCACTTGTCGATAATGACAATGTCCAAGCTGGTTTTGATGCGACAGAGTATTTCATCAAAAAAGGATGCAAGCGAATTGCCTTTATCGGAGGTACTAAGCGACTCTTCGTAACACAAGACCGTCTGACAGGTTACGAGCTAGCTCTAAAACAACACCAACTTCCTCTCGATACTAATCTGACTTACTTTGCTACTGAATTTCTTGAAGATAATGGTTATCGCTTTAGTAGACTTCTCTTCAAACACGATCCAAATATTGACGCTATTATTACCATTGATAGTCTCCTTGCTGCAGGGGTCTGTGATTACATCGCTAAGCACCAGCTGGATGTCCCTGTTCTCAGCTTCGACTCAGTCAATCCCAAGCTCAACTTGGCAGCCTATGTCGATATCAATAGCCTAGAACTTGGTCGAACATCATTTGAAACAATTCTTCAGATTATCAACGATGCTAAAAGCAATAAACAAATTTGTTACCGTCAGTTGATTGCCCACAAAATTATCGAAAAATAAAAACCAGCTCGCGCTGGTTTTTTAGTTACTAATTTTCTGTTTCAACGAATCGTCCCAAAATATGAACATTCTCAGATACAGAAACAAAGGCCCCTGGATCCACCTGTTTCATAATCTGTTTAAATTCATTAAACTCTGCACGTGTAATGACAGTGATTAAAACTGCCTTTCTTTCGTGATTATAGGTTCCTTCTGCATCGTGGATCATGGTTGCTCCGCGGTGCAATTTTTTATGGATTTTCTCAATTACTTTATCTGGATGATTGGTCACAATCATGGCCTGCATGCGTTTTTGCTTGGTAAAGACCGCATCTGTCACACGGCTAGAGACAAAAATGGTAATCATAGAGTAGAGAGCGTATTTCCAACCAAAGGTCAAACCTGCTATCAGCATGATGGTCCCATTTACTAAGAAAGAAATACTGCCGACATTCTTACCTGTCTTCTTACGAATGGTCAGGCTGACGATATCCGTCCCACCACTGGAGATATTGTTGCGAAGAGCAAAACCAATTCCCAAGCCCATGACAACACCCCCAAAAAGGGCATTGATAATGGGATCCTCCGTCAAGGTCGCCACAGGGACAAACTGGATAAAGAAGGAACTCATAGATACCGTGATAAAGGTAAAGACGGTGAACTTATGCCCAATCTGATACCAAGCCAAGACCATCAAAGGAAAATTAATGGCGTAGAAGGTTAGCGAAATCGGAATATGAAAACCAAACCAGTGATTACTCAAGGCGGAGATAATCTGTGCCAGACCTGTCGCACCACTCGAATACACATGTCCTGGTTGGAAAAAGAAATTGACCGCTACTGCTGATAGAAAACCATAGACCAGAGAGGCCGAAATCTTCTCATCATATTTTTCGCGAGAGATGCTTTGTAAAACACGTAAAATTTTTATCTGATGAGCAAAGCGACGCAGATAATAGCGCCACCGCTTAATTCGTTTTGCTTGTTTCATCTTCTTCTACTTGTAAGCTGAGTTCCTCTAGTTGTTTGAGAGCTACTGTTGAAGGAGCTTGTGTCATTGGGTCACTTGCCTTGTTGTTCTTAGGAAAGGCAATAACTTCACGGATATTTTCTTCTCCTGCTAAGAGCATGACAAATCGGTCAAGCCCGATAGCCAAACCACCGTGTGGTGGGAAACCATAGTCCATGGCTTCAAGAAGGAAGCCAAACTGGTCATTTGCTTCTTCGGCTGAGAAACCAAGAGCCTTGAACATACGTTCTTGAAGGTCTTTTTGATTGATACGAAGGCTACCACCACCAAGCTCATAACCGTTCAAGACAATATCGTAAGCAATGGCACGAACCTTAGCCAAATCACCTTCTAATTCGTGAGCAGTCTCTTCCTGTGGAAGGGTGAATGGATGGTGGGCGCTCATGTAGCGTCCTTCTTCTTCAGACCATTCAAACATTGGCCAGTCAACCACCCAAAGGAAGTTGAATTTATCATTATCAATCAAACCAAGCTCTTTGGCAATACGTCCACGAAGGGCACCAAGAGTTGCATTGGCCACTTCAAGCGTATCCGCCACAAAGAGAACCAAGTCCTTATCTTCAAGAGCAAGAGCTGTTGTCAATTCTGCTTGGATGCTAGTCAAGAACTTAGCAACTGGACCATTTAATTCTCCATCAACAACCTTGACCCAAGCAAGACCTTTGGCACCGTACTGTTTGGCTACTTCCGTCATCTTGTCGATGTCTTTACGTGAATAGTTGTCCGCAGCTCCTTTGACCACAATGGCTTTTACAGCAGGTGCTTCTGAAAAGACTTTAAAGTCTACACCTTTGACCACTTCTGTCAAGTCCTGAAGCAACATGTCAAAACGGGTATCTGGCTTGTCAGAACCGTAAAGAGACATCGCATCATCGTATTTCATACGAGGGAATGGAAGCGTCACCTCAATTCCTTTTGTTTCCTTCATCACACGCGCAATCAAACCTTCTGTGATATCTTGGATTTCTTGCTCAGTAAGGAAAGATGTTTCCAAGTCGACCTGAGTAAACTCAGGCTGGCGGTCTCCACGTAAGTCCTCATCACGGAAACATTTAACAATTTGGTAGTAACGGTCAAAACCAGCATTCATCAAGAGCTGTTTCGTGATTTGTGGACTTTGAGGAAGAGCGTAAAAATGCCCTTTATTAACACGAGACGGCACCAAATAGTCACGCGCCCCTTCAGGCGTTGACTTAGAAAGGAATGGTGTCTCCACGTCGATAAATTCCAACTCATCCAAGTAATTTCGGATAGAGTGGGTCACCTTAGCACGAAGTTTAAGATTTTCCAACATTTCTGGGCGACGAAGGTCAAGGTAACGGTAACGCAAACGTGTATCGTCATTGGCCTCAATGCCATCCTTAATCTCAAATGGGGTTGTCTTAGCTGTATTCAGCACTGTCAAGGCTATCACGTTCAACTCAACTGCACCAGTTGGCAACTTATCATTGGCTTGCTCACGCGCAACGACATCTCCAGTCACCTCGATAACAAACTCGCTACGAAGGCTTTCAGCTGTTGCCATGACCTCTGCAGAAACTTTTTCAGGGTTGATAACCAACTGCATGATTCCTTCACGGTCACGAAGGTCGATAAAGATCAAACCACCAAGGTCACGACGACGGCCAACCCATCCTTTCAAGGTCATTTCTTGTCCGATGTGTTCCTCACGAACACGACCAGCATACATACTACGTTTCATTGTTTCTCTCCTCTTTTATTCTGTTACTATTTTACCATAAAAGCGCAGGCTCTTCATGAAAATCAGCAGAAAAGTTTGCCTGTCTTTAAAAATCAAGTGGAGGCCCTAAAAATTAACGCTAATACTCTTCGAAAATCTCTTCACACCACGTCAACTTCATCTCCAACCTCAAAGCTGTGCTTTGAGCAACCTGCGGCTTGCTTCCTAGTTTGCTCTTTGATTTTCATTGAGTATAATACAAAAATCCGATGAACTTCACCGGACTCTTTTATTTTGAATTTTTGCCTGCTTTACGCTTTTCAGCGATTTCAGCCGCTTTTCTCGGCAAGACAATTTCCGTTGTATAAGCTGTCCCAAAACGCCAGATACCGGCAATAGGGGCAAAGACCACTGCTAGATGGCTATAAAAGAAATCGCCCTTAAAGGCATAAGCTAGCGCCCCAATGATGAAAAATAGAACGACTGCTTGAATCACTGCTAATAAAATTACTCGTTTCATGTGACCTCCTGACTCTATTATAGCATGAGAATCATCAAAAAGCTGACTAAATTATTCAAAGCATGTAGTGAAATACTGTAAGCGAGCCCCTTTCTACTAATATAAGCCAAGCCAAAGCTAAAACCAAGGCTAAAATAGACTAAAAATTGTTGCACATCACTTGGGAAATGACCTAAGGCAAACAAAACACTAGATACCAGAAGGAAAATCAGAGTTTGTTTACTATTGTCCTGCTTAGGAAAGAAATAGCGTGCCAACATCCCTCTAAAGATAAGTTCTTCCGTCAAAGGAGCAAAAATAACCGTAGCAAAGAAGGAGAATAGTGGTTGAGACAAGGTCAAGTCTATCGCTATTTGCTGATTTACTGAAGGATCATTTGGCAAGAAAAACTGGATAACCAGAGATAAGAACCAAACCAAGGCAGGAAGCCAAATAAATCGGTTGAAGCCACTCTTCTCAATACGAACAGGACCTTTCTGATACCATTTGTAAATACCGTACACATAAACTCCAGCCAAGGCCACATAGAGCAAGGTCACAGCATAGGGTGAAGCGCCTAAGGCAAGCGACGTAGTCGCGAGTACCTGAATGCAGCCATAGATGAATAAAAAGGATAGAATGGCTAGAAGAAACCAGCCAAGGTTTTTAAGTAGTTTCATAAAGTTCTCCTATCTTGCTTTATAGCTGTTTTTCAATACAATGAGGTTTGCTATTCCTAACACAAGTACCCAGGCAAGTAACATACCGATATTAGAAAAAGATATTTCCCCACCTTTTTTATTTAAAAGATTTACAATTGGACCAATAAAAGAGTAATCCAATACTTTCTGAATCGTATCATTTTGAGAAGCAATCATGGGCAAAATAGAGACAATTAACATAGGAAAGATACTATAGACTTGCGCTTTAGATTGAGTATCTGACACCGCACCGATTAGAAGGTTGAGAAAAATAATACAAATAGTTGCTAGGAGCAAATAGATAGCATAGGCAAATAAATAACCAGATACATCTACTTTAAGATAGATGGGAAGTACAATCATAGCAACCAACATTATCAAAATAGGTAGAACGAGCATACTGAAAGTATATTCTATTGCTGTCACACCACTTAGGATGAGTGATTTGAGATTTCGTTTTTCCTTATCTTCTGCCATCATAATCGATACCATATAACCACTTCCCATGCTCAAGACCATCGTCAAGCTAGCAGATAGTAAAAATAGGCTCAATTGTCCATCCTTATTTGAAAATTCATTATATAGAACAGCAGTACCAAAAGGCATCAATAAAGTCGCTAACAAAGTTGAATTGCTAATAAGAACTTGCACTCTTAACCATAGTAGGGCATTTAATTTTCTAAACATCTAACTTTTCTCCTGTCAATCTGATAAAGATTTCTTCTAAAGTCGGCTCACAAGAGTGAACCATCATCAAATCTGTCGTGTCTAAATGTGGTAATTCTTCAAATGGAACTATCTGTTCTCGTCCATCGTTATAAACCACACGTACTTTCTTATCCACATGGTACTTCTGGATGATATCTTGCGGACTTCCATACTCTATTAAGTTCCCCTTATTCAAAAGAGATAAGCGATCACAAAGCAGAGTTGCTTCATGCATATCATGCGTGGTCAGAAAGATAGTTGTCCCCGCCTGCTTTAATTCTTGAAGTAGGGTATGAATCATCTTGGATGTTGTAGGGTCTAAGCCACTGGTTGGCTCATCTAGAAAGAGAATCTTAGGAGCATTCAGAAGAGCACGAGCCAAGAACATTCGTTGTTTCATTCCTGTAGATAGTTTTTCTGCGATAACATCTTTAGCATCTGCCAATCCAACCTGTTGGAGCACCTGAACTACTCTATCTGACTTGAGACCATATAACTTAGCGTAGATGAGCAGATTTTTGTAAAGACTCATCTTTTCATAAAAACCACTGCCATCACTAACTATACCGATTTGTTCCAAATCATTTGAGGTTAAATCTTGAGAATTCTTGCCTAACAAAACTGTTTTACCTTGATCTGCAGCCAACTGTCCTGTTAAGACATTGATCATGGTTGTTTTACCTGAGCCAGAAGGGCCAAGAAAACCAAAGATTTCACCCTCCTTAATCTCAAAAGAAATCTGATAAAGAGCTTTTTTGCTCCCAAAACTTTTGCTTACATTTTCAACACGAATCATAGAAACTCCTTTATTTAAAATAACGTTTCACCATAGGCAACTGCATCACACCAATATAAATATGGATCGCTCCTACCAGCAAGAAAGCTAGTAACTGAATCTCTCCTGTCAGCAAGGAAAAGAGAGCAATCAAAAAGTAGAGACCTGGCAAGACATATTGGTTTAATTGGAATAAAATTCGAAAACTCTGTTCCAAATTAGCCTGGCGCTCCCCCTCATCGTAAGAATTGACATAGTCTAAATAATCCTTTGGTGTAGAGAAAAATGCCAAATCAAACTGACGAACAATCGCAATAGTCTTATAAAAATATTTTTGAGCATTAAAAATCAATACTAATCCCAAAAAAGAAAGAGGTAAGATTAGATTGCTTCTATCTAGTACAATCACTTCACTTCCTGAAATAAAGAGAGCCAATAAAATCGCTACACTTGTAATATGAAAAGCAATAGTTCCAAACTCAAGATTACGATTCATTTGCACATAATAGGTTTCATTCAGATCATCGTCCATTTCCTCTTGATACAAGGAGTGAAATTTTCTGCTTTTCTTTAAGAAATTGAAAGTCAAAAGAATGCTAATGAAACCTATCAATAAACAAATAGCTGATATCCATGGTATCAAGACTTTTGCATCTAAAATAATTTCGTGGGATTCGGTAGCAGCCTTAAACATCCCTACAAAACCGCCCAAGAAACCTCCAAAGACAACAGACATTAAAAATAACAATCCACCTTTATTTTTCTTTTTCATTTTCATTCTCCTTTTTCACTTGCTAAATTGTTTGCTTTCTTTTCAATCCAGTCAACGACTGGGATGAGGGCAAAGTAAGCCCAAACAAATTGGTCGCTGTAATAGAGATCAAACCATCCTAGATTTGTTCCAATTAGTAGAAATACGCTGACTAATAGAGCTATGGCAACTACATAATAGATCACTTTATACTTGTTCATCACTCGTCCTCCTCCAAGCGAAATACCGATTCGACTGTTTCGTTGAAAATCTGAGATATTTTCAAGGCAATCACAACGGACGGGGTGTATTCGTCCCGTTCTAATAGGCTGATGGTCTGTCTGGAAACCCCTGCCAGTTTGGCTAGGTCGGTTTGATTAAGACCATCGCGAGCTCGAAGCTCTTTTAGACGATTTTTAAGTTGCATGTTACACACCTACTCTCCGTCAAATTCAACTGTCTGGATATCCTCAATGCGTTGTAGTTTGAATTTTTCTTTTCCTTTTTTATTAACACGGCGTAGCTTGACCCATTCCTCATCAACATCCACAACTTCCCAGTTATCTGTTCCAAAAACTTGTCCAACGATTGTCGGTGTTTTCCCAATCAATTCTTTTAATAATCTTGACATTTCTTTATTTCCTTTCTGTTTTTGCTCAATTCTTTTGATTTTATTCTCCAGTTTCTTGACCTTTTGGGAATGGTAGATATAATACATAATCACAAGAGGTACAAATCCTAATGCCCACATAATCGTTCCTTTCTACTTTTCTCTTAACTTGAATTTATTGTAACACATCTTTTTCTTTTTGACAAGCATATTTGTCAAAAAGTTTATGATTTTTGTCATTTTGTAAAAGAAAAAGGTCAGGAGTAAAATCCTGACCAGTTTATCTACTATTAAAAGCCTAATTTTTCAAAGATTTCTGAGAAGTTTTGGCTGATTGCATCAAGTGACACTTGCACTTCTTCTCGTGTTTGGTTGTTCTTGACCGTTACTTGTCCGCTTTCGACTTCGCTTTCTCCGAGGGTGATGAGGGTCTTAGCCGCAAAGACATCGGCTGACTTGAACTGAGCTTTGAGTTTACGGTTGAGGTAATCACGCTCTGCTTTGAAACCTTGTTGGCGAAGAGCCTGTACTAGTTCTAGAGCTTTGACATTTGCTCCATCTCCCAAGACTGCGATATAGACATCTAGGGCGTTTTCGATAGGGAGAGACACACCTTGCTTTTCAAGAATGAGAAGCAGGCGCTCTACACCAAGTCCAAAACCAAATCCAGCAGTTTCAGGGCCTCCAAAATAAGACACCAGACCATCGTAACGACCACCCGCACAGACTGTCAGATCATTGCCCTCAATCTCAGTGATGAATTCGAAAATGGTGTGGTTGTAGTAGTCCAGACCACGCACCATATTGGTATCGATGATATAGTCTACTCCAAGATTTTCCAACATCTGACGCACAGCATCAAAATGAGCTTGGCTTTCTTCATCAAGGAAGTCTAAGATAGACGGTGCATTCTCTACTGCCACCTTGTCTTCTTTTTCCTTAGAGTCCAAGACACGGAGAGGATTTTCCTCCAAGCGACGTTGGCTATCCTTAGACAAGGTCTCCTTGAGCGGTGTCAAATAGTCAATCAAGGCTTGACGGTAAGCCGCACGGCTCTCAGGATTTCCAAGAGTGTTAAGATGTAATTTGACACCTTGGATACCGATTTCTTTCAAGAAGTGGGCTGCCATCGCAATCGTTTCCACATCGGTAGCTGGATTGCTAGAGCCAAAACACTCAACACCAATCTGATGGAACTGGCGCAAACGCCCTGCCTGTGGACGCTCATAGCGGAACATAGGGCCCATGTAGTAGAACTTACTTGGCTTTTGCACTTCTGGGGCAAAGAGTTTATTTTCCACATAGGAACGGACAACGGGCGCAGTTCCTTCTGGACGGAGGGTAATATGGCGGTCACCCTTGTCATAGAAATCATACATTTCCTTGGTTACGATATCGGTTGTATCTCCGACAGAGCGACTGATAACCTCGTAATGCTCAAAAATAGGCGTGCGCACTTCTGCATAGTTATAGCGCTTGAAAATCTCACGGGCAAAGCCCTCAACGTACTGCCATTTGGCAGATTCAGCAGGTAAAATATCCTGCGTTCCTTTTGGTTTTTGTAATTTCATAGGGAATCCTCTTTAAACTTAATAGTCTTATTTTACCATAAATAGAGGGATTAAAACAGTAAGAAAAAAATTAGGATTTATACTCAATGAAAATCAAAAAGCAAACTAGGAAGTTAGCCGCAGGTTGCTCAAAACAGTGTTTTGAGGTTGTGGATAGAACTGACGAAGTCAGTAACCATATCTACGGCAAGGCGACGTTGACGTGGTTTGAAGAGATTTTCGAAGAGTATTAGATATCATTTTTGAGATTAAGACCTGTCAAAAGAATAGCTAGCAAGGAAAGACCAATAAATAGCATCCAAGTCAACTGTATATTCCATACAGCTACAAGTGAAAAACAGGCTGTTCCCACAGGTATGGATAAGGTGAACAATAAACCTAAAAAATTACTGGTACGAGCTAGAACCTCTGGAGCTAGATTTTTCAGGAGCATGGCACTAATCTTTGGTTGAACTTTACCAGACACATACAGAGTTGAACAGAGAAATAGTAAACCAAGTACGACTTGGTTGAATAAATTAGCTAGACCAACTAGACTGAGTCCTACGGTCACCCACATCATCAATCTAGGCAAGGACTGCTTCCCAAAATAATCATTGCCCGTAAGGCTACTGATGATGATTGCTAACAAAGCACAGAATTGACTGATAAATAATGCCTCTGTGTAAGAAAAGTCCAAAAGAGAATGGCTCAAAAAGAAGATGTTATAGATGCTTCCTAAAGCGCCACCCAAGGCATTGATAAGTAAGACAGCAAAGATCATGAATCCAAAGTTTTTCTGTCCACCTTTAAGAAAAACGAGACGTAAATTTCGATAAATCGTTAGGAACTGCTCTTTGATCGGAAGCTTCTCATTTTTCAGTGATTCACCATCAGCAGATGACATTGACAGGCTCAATTTGCTTTTTCCTAAAAAGAGGATAACGGCTGATACTAGGAAAAAACAGGCATTGATTCCCGCAACGAGGGAAAAATTGTTGACCGATAGCCCTAAGAGCCAGACTCCAAAAGCTTGACCACCAATAGCTGAAATATAGGTAATGAACTGGGAAAAAGAGTAAGCCTCCATCAAATCATCTTCAGCTACTTTTTCCTTAATGAGAGGCATGCGCAAACCACCTGCAAAATCACTGATGACATCACTAATGACATTAATTAAACACAGGCTAGAAAAGGCAAAGAGACTAGCTTGCTGAACAACTAGGGCTGCTAGAAAAAATAAAACCGCCTGAAACAAACCGCTATAGACCATCCATTTGACCTTGGCCCTCGTGTAATCTGCCCGAATCCCTACAAAAACTGTAAAGAGAGTCGGAAGAAGCATGACAATATTCGCCATAGCAACAGCAAAGGAGGCTTGTGGCAGGGTCGATGCATAGACGATAAAGACCAGGTTGAAAATCGAAGCACCAAAAGCATTGAAGAAGCGTGATAAAGTCAAGAGTCGATACGCTTGATTTCTAAACAATAGTTTCATAGGTAATCTCCCTTCTTGTTCGAAGTTCTATATGAAGTCTGACTATAGTATAGCACTTAGAAATTCTAGAGGAAAAACTTTTGAATATATGCAACAAACGAAATGAGCAAAAAGAAACGATAGAATTTCTCCAGTGACACGAGAAAGCCCAACAGTTCTATCGCTTCAAATTTCAAATTATTTTCTTAGTTTGCAGATATTCAACAATCGGTCGTCTTTCTATAGTATTCGGCAGATTTATTACAGCCAAGCATCTCAAAAATATGGACAGCATCCTCCATCTTTTTCTGGCCTTCCTTGACTCTACCTTGCTTGCTATCAAGGAGACCTTCCGCCCACAAATAGACAATTCGGAAGTAGGTCTCATTTTCCTTGTAGAAATGCTCTTTGATGACACGTTTAAAATAAGAGGCATTGGTAAATTCTTCACACTCAATGCTAGCTAAAAAGCCATTCAATAGTATAGTGTGAAACAGGTTTCGATTGCCAGACACTTCCATTAGAAAATCAGATTTACGTACCATTTCTCTAACATACCTAGTGAAAAGAGAAACAGATAGAAATGGTGAACTGACTGAAAATAAATTGAGTTCATAGATTCCCCAGATCTCGGTAGAAAACAAATAATCATGAAGGACTTTCCCTTCCTCTGCTGTTAACTCTACCCCTTCATCCATGCCCTTCATATAAGACTTGATCATAATGGCATTTAGAATATGTTTCTGTTTGTTTTGAGAATGGGCATGCTTTTGATACTCCCTGCGATACAAGTTCTCAAGCGGAGCTATATTCTTTGGATCCAAGACATCTATGATTTCTTTTCTCAACTCAGAATCAGTATCATACTGAAAACCTCTCGCCAGAAAGAGGATCTCCTCCACACTGGCAGATATATTTTCTAGTGCAAATAGAAACTTTTCCACCGAAAGCTCACTCTGACCTGTTTCAAAGCGAGATAACATAGACGGCGAAAATTGTCCCCCAGTTGCTTGTCTCAGCGAGATATTTCTTGACTCTCGTAATTGTCTAAAGACTTTTCCAATCTGCTCCATAGGCTTCCCCTTGATTCAGTATTTTCTTCATTTTATCATATTTTTCAGAAAATTCATCAAAAACTTGCTAAATTGTCAGAATTATGAGAAAATAGAGGATATTTATCACGTGGAGGGACTATAATGAGAGACGATATCAAAATCAATGACCGCGCTTTGGCCTTAAAAGATCAAATTATCGAAAAACTAGAGAAGGTTTTTGATACAGATGTGGAATTGGATGTTTACAATCTAGGACTGATTTATGAAATCAATCTGGATGAAACGGGTCTCTGCAAGATTGTCATGACCTTCACCGATACTGCCTGCGATTGTGCCGAAAGCCTGCCTATCGAAATCGTGGCAGGTCTGAAACAAATCGAGGGTATCGAAGATGTCAAGGTTGAAGTTACCTGGTCGCCTGCCTGGAAGATTACACGAATCAGTCGCTACGGCCGTATTGCCCTTGGACTGCCACCTCGTTAAGAAGGCAAATTACTTTTGAAAATGAAAAGAAGCAAGCCAAAGTTGGCTTGCTTTTTGATACTCAATAAAAATCAAAGAGCAAACTAGAAAGCTAGCCGCAGGTTGCTCAAAACAGTGTTTTGAGGTTGTAGATAGAACTGACGAAGTCAGTAACCATACCTACGGCAAGGCGACGTTGACGTGGTTTGAAGAGATTTTCGAAGAGTATGAGTTTATTTTTTACCTGACTTGTCCATATTCCAGAAGTCTGTCACGGCTCCGCGTGAAGCAGATGATACGATATGGGCATATTTACCAAGAACACCACGGCTGTAGAGTGGTGGCAAGGTTGTTTCTGCCTTACGTTTTTCAAGTTCTGCTTCGGATACAGCCATGGAAATTTCTTTGGTATCTTGGTCAACCGTAACAATATCACCTGTACGGAGGTAGGCAATCGGTCCACCATCCTGAGCTTCAGGAGCGATATGTCCAACAACCAGACCATAAGTACCACCAGAGAAACGTCCGTCTGTCAAGAGGGCAACCTTGTCTCCTTGACCTTTACCAACGATCATGGATGAAAGTGAAAGCATCTCAGGCATACCAGGACCACCCTTAGGTCCAACAAAACGAACAACGACTACATCGCCATCAACGATTTCATCTGTCAAAACAGCCTGGATAGCATCTTCTTCTGAGTCAAAGACCTTAGCTGGACCAACGTGACGACGCACTTTAACACCTGATACCTTGGCAACCGCACCGTCTGGAGCGAGGTTCCCGTTCAAGATGATAAGCGGACCGTCCGCACGTTTTGGATTTTCAAGTGGCATGATGACTTTTTGACCTGGTGTGAGGTCTGCAAAGTCAGCCAAGTTTTCAGCAACTGTCTTACCAGTACATGTAATGCGGTCTCCATGAAGGAAACCATTTGCCAAGAGGTATCTCATAACCGCAGGCACACCACCGACTTCGTAGAGGTCTTGGAAGACATACTGACCAGATGGTTTCAAGTCGGCCAAGTGAGGCACACGCTCTTGGATCGTATTGAAGTCCTCAAGTGACAAGTCAACATTGGCAGCATGGGCAATGGCAAGCAAGTGAAGAGTGGCATTTGTAGAACCACCGAGAGCCATAGTTACAGTGATAGCATCTTCAAAGGCTTCACGAGTCAAGATATCTGACGGTTTAAGACCAAGTTCCAACATCTTAACAACAGCACGTCCTGCTGCTTCGATGTCTTCTTTCTTATCAGCTGATTCAGCTGGGTGAGATGAAGAACCTGGCAAACTCATACCCAGAACTTCGATAGCAGTCGCCATGGTATTAGCTGTATACATACCACCACAGCCACCAGGGCCAGGGCAGGCATTACATTCAAGACGTTTCACGTCCTCAGCCGTCATATCACCGTGGTTCCATTTTCCGATCCCCTCAAAGACAGAAACCAAGTCAATGTCTTTGCCATCAAGATTTCCCGGTGCAATGGTTCCACCATAGGCGAAAATAGCTGGGATATCCATATTGGCAATGGCAATCATAGAACCAGGCATGTTCTTATCACAGCCACCGATAGCGACGAAGGCATCTACGTTGTGACCACCCATCGCCGCCTCGATTGAGTCCGCAATGATATCACGAGATGTTAGAGAGAAACGCATACCAGGTGTTCCCATGGCAATCCCGTCCGCTACAGTGATAGTCCCAAACTGCACAGGCCAAGCACCTGCCGATTTGACACCTTCTTTAGCTAATTTCCCAAAACCATGCAAGTGGATGTTACATGGCGTATTTTCCGCCCAAGTCGAAATAACCCCAACAATCGGTGTTTCAAAGTCCTTATCTGTCATACCAGTCGCACGAAGCATGGCACGGTTTGGTGATTTTACCATACTATCATAAATGCTACTGCGGTGACGTTTATCTAATTCAGTCATTTGTTCCCTCCCATTTCAGTTTTTACTATTATAGCACATTTTAAAGGCAATGAACAGAAGAAAATTCTTGAATTTTCAGAAAATTCTATATACATATAAACATTTTAAATTAAAAACAACAAAGCGGATCAGGGCACTTTCTGATTACCAGAATATGCTTTTAATCCGCTTGCTTTAAATAACGTAATGTAATTTTTACAGAAGTTCTTTCAGATAAGTGTATTTAACATCTATCTTGCATTATAAAACTCTAGAACTTTCTCTTTTATATTCGATTCACTCAAACCATACTCATTAAGAAGATAATCCATTTTCCCAACTTGACCGAATCTTTCTTGAACACCCATCCGATGAATTTTTGTTATTCCATCATCAGAGAATAATTCACATAAAGCACTGCCAATTCCACCTATCTGATTGTGGTTTTCTACAGTAAATATAGTTTTTCCACTTAACATTGTTTTTATCTGTTCTGGTATCGGTTTAATTCTAAATAAATCTATCACACCTACTGAATAACCTAATTTAGACAGTTCATCCGCAACTCGAATACTTGGAGCAACCATTATGCCAGAAGCAACTATTACAACATCTTCACCGTGTCTTAACTCAATGTAGCCTTTAGAAAAATCTTCTCCACCTTGATATACAGCCTCTGGAGCCTTTCTAATTGTTCGAATATATTTTAGTCCTTTTAAGTCTAATGTCTGGTTCAAGATTTCACGAAATTGGATATCATCAGTTGCTTCAAAAATGATCGATTTAGGAATTAAACGTAACAATCCAATTTCTTCAAATGGCATATGTGTTCCACCATTCATCTCTGCCGTTACTCCTGCATCTGAGCCAATCACAGTGGCATCCAATTGTGCGTACCCAAGAGAAATAAATAATTGATCAAATACTCTTCTTGAAGCAAAAGGGCCAAATGTATGAAGATAAGGTCTAAACCCCTGAATAGATAAACCTGCTGCAAGCCCGGCCATTTCTGCTTCCATTATTCCAACATTCACATAACGGTCTCCAAAGTCCTTTTCAAGATTATTAGTAGCCATAGAACTTGACAAGTCTGCTTCTAAAACTACTATATCAGAATAACTTTGGTTAGCCTCTAAAAGGAAATCTCTATACACATGTCGTAATTCTTTCGCACTTCTCATCATTCTGTTTCCTCCAATTCCTGACTTAATCTTTCTACAACTGAAGTTAACATTTGTCTCTCCTCTACAGTAGGGCGAAGATGATGATTGGATTTCATTTCTTCCAGCTCTCGAACTCCTTGACCTTTAATAGTGTCTAATACAATACACTTAGGAGATGAATTATTTGACTGTTTTAATTGGATAATCCCTTCATAAATTCCTCTAATATCTGAACCATTGACCCTAATGGATTCAAATCCAAATGCTGAGAATTTTTCTACAAAATCACCTGGATTACAAATATCCTTTGTAAAACCATCTAATTGTTTTTTGTTATCGTCTACAAATACAATTAAATTAGATAACTGTTGATGAGAAGCAAACTGTATAGCCTCCCAACATTGTCCCTCATTTAACTCACCATCTCCAACAATAGCATAGGTATAAAAGGGACTTTTTCTTATTCTCTGACCATATGCAAGTCCGGTTGCAACACTAATTCCCTGTCCTAAAGAGCCAGTTGTCATATCTATGCCCGGCGTTAGATTTCTATCAGGATGCGACGGCAATTTGGTTCCATTTGTATTTAAAGAATATAAGAATTCTTTGTCAAAGAAACCATTCAAATAGAGTGTGCTATATAAAGCCGGCCCAGCATGCCCCTTGGATAGAACAAAATAATCTCTATCTCGTGATGCAAATATTTCTGGAGTCATTGGCATTATTTCACCATAAAGCACCGCTAAAACTTCTACGATAGACAGACTCCCTCCATAATGGCCGAATCCAAGATGATTCAATGTTCTAAGAGTATTTAATCGGATTTTAGTCGCAAATTTTCTTAACTCATCTTCTCTATTTTCACTTAAAATCATCCCTTATTCCTCCTTTGCAGATGGCTTTTTAATAAAGGATACTCCAAACATAACTGCTAGAATAAGAACAAGACCAATAACAATGCCTGCTTGTGAGCCAAATTGATTCAACATTCCTAAAATAATTCCTGATAGACCAAAATCTGCATCTGAGAAAGTTGAACCTTGGAAACCAAGTCCTCCCAAAACCGGCATTAAAAAGACTGGAAGAAAACTAATTAAAATACCTTGTAAAAATGCTCCAATAGTGGCTCCACGAACACCACCAGATGCATTACCGATGACACCTGCAGTCGCTCCGCAGAAGAAATGAGGCACAACACCTGGTAAAATAACAACCGTTCCTGAAGCAATCATAATTGCCATACTCACTAAACCACCAACAAAACTAGAGATAAATCCAATTAGAACTGCATTGGGTGCATAAGTATAAACAATCGGACAATCCAAAGCAGGTTTTGAATTAGGTACAAGACGCTCTGAAATACCTTTAAAGGCTGGAACAATTTCACCCAAAATAAGGCGAACACCTGCTAAAATAACAAATACCCCTGCTGCAAATTGACCTGCTAATTGTAAAGCATAAACTAGACCACTTGTACCACTACTGATTTCTTTTTCTATATATTCTGACCCTGCAAAGATAGCTACAATAATGTAAATAACTGCCATGGATAAAGTAATGCTAACAGTACTATCACGTAAAAAAGCTAAACTCTTTGGAAATTTAATGTCCTCTGTTGATTTTGATTTGTCACCGATAAGGCTACCAGTAAAACCACTCAACCAATATCCCAAAGAACTGAAATGACCTAAAGCCACCTTGTCATTTCCAGTTAATTGAACCATATATTTTTGCACAAATGCTGGGGAAATACTCATAATAATACCGAGCGCTAATCCACCTAGTAAGATAAGAGGCAAACTTGTAAAGCCAGCAACTGATAAAATGACCGCAATCATACACGCCATATATAGAGTGTGGTGCCCTGTTAAAAAGATATATTTGAATCGAGTAAAACGAGCAATTAAGATATTGAATACCATACCTGCAAACATAATCATTGCAGTAGCTGAGCCATATGTTGTTAAAGCTACAGCTACAATTGCTTCATTATTTGGTACAACTCCAGATAAATGAAAAGCATGCTCAAACATGGTACCAAATGGATTTAAAGAATTTTGCACAATTCCTGCACCACCAGATACAACTAAGAAACCAACAAAGGTCTTAATTCCGCCTTTAATAATATCAGGTAATTTCTTCTTCTGAAGCACTAATCCTAAGATTGCAATTAAAGCTACTAAAATAGCTGGTGTACTAACAATATCCAATATGAACTTCATCATGACGCTAGCCTCCTATATAAGTTCTTTTTCTTCACAAATTTTAGTAATTAATTCTCGTAGCTCGTCCATATCAATAATACTATTTAAGATACGAACATCTCCAAGATGACTAGCTGAATCAGCTAGATCACGACCAACAATCCAAATATCAGCTGCATTTGGATCTGCTCCACCTAAATCATAGTGTTCAACTTCTACATCTGAAACATTCAAATCACTCAATACAGATTCAATATTCATCTGTACCATAAAACTTGAACCTAATCCTGAACCACAAGCTGTACCAATTTTTAACATTATCTAATCCTCCTGTTTAATTATCATTTCAATGTCATCATAGTTTTTTGATGATATTAAAGTTTGAACATGATTTTTATCTCTTAAAATTGTTGTTAAATGTGACAAAGCCTTTAAATGACTCTCATTATCAATGGCTGCAATACAAATCAACAATCTTACCTCTTGTTCTGGATTATCCAATAAATAAATCGGTTCTTCCAAAACTAACATTGACATTCCTATTTCATTCACACCCTCATCTGGACGAGCGTGAGGAATTGCTACTCCCTTCCCTAAATTAATAAAAGGCCCAAACTCTTCTACTTTTTGAATCATTGCCTCAGGGTAGTTCTCAGTTATCTTATCTTGATCCAAAAGTGGTTTAGCTGCTAAACGAATTGCCTCCTTCCATCCTAATTTTTCCGAACTAACCTGATAAGTTTCTTTTGTAATTAATTCTTCTAACAATGGTAACACTTCCTTTCTGTTCATATCTTGATAGAGATACCTCTTTAATGCTAATTTTAACTCTAATTCTTGTGTGATTACACTATATCGTCTTACTATGCTAATTATCTGATTAAGTTCAATATCTCGATAACCTGTATCTGGGAAATCTTTTGATACCAATTCAACTAACTGTGTTGTTTGTTCTTCCGTCATCATAACAGAAACTAGATAATTTGGCTTCTCTGTATCCACCTTTATAGTAGAAAAAACCATATCATAGTCACTACTAGTTTTCGCATATAAATCATCAATCTTTGAGGTTCCTATAAACTCAATTTGAGGGAATAATGCTAATAGATTCTCTTTTATCATCAATGAAGAACTAATTCCATTAGGACAAATAATTGCTGCCTTATAACATTTTTGAGGCAAAGTATCTGCTTTCTTTAAATAACCTCCGAAATGGATAACAAAATATGCTGTTTCACTATCAGGTATGGGATTGTCAATAGCGTCCATCAAGGGAGTCAAAGAATCTTTTACTAGTTCAAATAAATCAGGATACTGTTCTTTAACATGCAACACATATTCATTTGAACTAGGTAAGCCGAACTTTAATCTATAGTAAGCCGGTATAAGGTGGCGACGAAGATTTTCTCTCAATACTTCTCTTTGTTTAAAATGTAACAAAGAAATATCTTCCATTCTACTTATAATAGCCTCTGTTAATTGATTAAAGTAAACCGGAGCAACATCTACTTCACCTTCAAAGCAACTTGATAATAAAACTGTGATATAGCGATAATCATCCTCAGAAAACACCGTATCTATAATTCCCAAATCAACCACTGTATCCAATAAAATAGTCGTTATATCTTGAATAACAGGAGATACTAATGTCTCTGAAAGACATACTCTTTCAACATCTCTTTGATACCTACACAGAATGAATACTAAACCGAAAAGGCAAACTTTTAATTGATTAACAATAGGTACTATCTGTAACTTTTCATAATAATCTTTAACCACCTGATCAATCAAATCATAAGTTAATGAATACCCCCAACTGGATAAAACATAATCCAAACCCCAAATCCCTATGGAGGATTCCAGCAACTCACTAACCATTTGAAAAGCTAAACGGTGCTTATTCCACTCTGAACCGTGTAAAGTATAACCTTTTGCTCTACTGTACCCTAGCTCCAAATCATTATCTAACATAATCTTTCTTAATGATTGAATATCAGATAAGGTTGTATTCTTACTTACTTTCAAAAAGTCTTGGTAATGATTATTCGATATAAAATCTAATCGGCAAAAAGTGTAAAGATAGATTAATGCTAAGCGAGTCGACTTTGGTAAAACCAATTCATCCGACTTAATAATATCTGTCAAAGACTGCTTCGTACGATTTGATAAACTATAGCGACCTTGTTTTTTATCCAGCACTATCCCTTTATTAGCTAGATAAGGCACTAAATAATCTATTCCTTCTTTGACTTCCTTTATAGGTAAGCTCACCTTAACAGATAATTCATATAATGATAGCTCACAATGATCCATCAAAGTCATCAAAATAACTAGTGCTCTATAATCAAACATTTCTCTTCCTTTCTAACTACATTATAGTGTAAAAGTTATAAGAATAAAAGAGTATTTCAGCACAATATAATCTCACCTCCTACAAGTAATTATTGGGCTGAAACTTTTTAGTGACTTTTGATGAGTCTGGGACAAAAAGATTTTGGTTTTAGGAATTCTTTATTATAAATTTTTAAAATCGATAGGTTAGACAAAAAAGCGAACAAGACAGAATTCTGAGTGTCAGATAACTTGTTTTGTTCGCTTTTTATATTTAAGGTTAGACTTTTGTCCCAGACTCATCAATTAATAGGAATGGTTGAAATGGCACTAGAGCGACTCAATGGAGGGGAATTGGTAGAGCTTGACGAAGAACGAAAAGCTGCCATGGTTTCAAATCTCCTTGTCGTACTCTGTGGCAATCATGATGCACAACCAATTGTCAACACAGGAAGTCTTTACTAAAGATGGCTGAAGCTAAAAAAAAGCAGATCCCCCTTCGACTCTCAACAAAGTTATACGCTGCACTCGCATCATGGGCAGAAGACGACTTTCGTTCAGTCAATGGGCAAATCGAATATCTCCTCACAGAATGTGTCAAGCAACGGAAGAAAGACGGAAAATACGTCTCAGAAACTATTGACAAACCATTTGAGATTGATATTTAGCATTTTCTCCTGTCTGCTGGGTCGGATGGGAGAATTTTTTCATCTTTTTTTGTCAAGTAACTTTACTTTACAAAAAAAATGTGTTATCCTAGTATGGTTGATGAAAATCAGTAGATTGAATCGAATATAAATACCTAAAGGAGAAATCAAAATGGCAGTACCTGCACGTCGCACTTCAAAAGCGAAGAAAAACAAACGTCGTACACACTACAAAGTAACAGCTCCATCTGTAAACTTTGACGAAACTACTGGAGACTACTCACGTTCTCACCGTGTATCACTTAAAGGATACTACAAAGGACGTAAAATCGCTAAAGCTGCATCAGCTGAATAATAGAAGGGAGATACCATGCGCGTAAATATTACACTTGAACACAAAGAATCTGGTGAACGCTTGTACCTTACTTCTAAAAACAAACGTAACACTCCAGACCGTCTTCAATTGAAGAAATACTCACCAAAACTTCGCAAACACGTTGTGTTTACAGAAGTTAAGTAAGCATTCAATACGAATCAATACAGAAGAAAAACGCTGATTCAAGCGTTTTTTCTTTTTGTTAATTTCACTATATTGCAAGGGAAATCGTTCGAATGACTACCTTTTTCACTACCTTTTTTTGAAATAAGAATATTGATTCGGACAATTAAAAACAAGAGGAGCTTCATTACGAGGCTCCTCTTTTTTATCTTTCGTTGCACTAAATTTTAGCATTTACTTGTTTTAAGTTCAATTCCCTATCTTCAAACAATAATCTGATTTGGATTTGAGTAGGAGCGTTTCCATTATTTAAAACACAAACAAGCCTTGTTTCAATATTTGGTTTAAATTGTCTCCCATCAATTGAATCTTGTAACAGTGGATGTTGTAGGATACGATTGCGTATTTCTTCATGAGGAATTGAACCCCAGCAAATAACTGGCTCAGCTCTTTCGATAATCATTCTAGGAATATATTCAGGTGCAAATTGTTCTGGTGAAATACATAATCCTCCGTTTTCTTTGAAAGAATTTAATAATCGGTTAAAAATAGCACTTGGCTCCCCATTGCATTTGATTCCATAAAATCCAATTAAGTCACCAACTTTTTTAGCAATATCTGACTTATTATTGTCTATAAATCTAGATAATTCTTCATTTTCAGGAAGCCCTTGTCTCCTTTGATAAATACCCTGCCAATTATCTTGATTTCCTTCATAATTTGCACAATTACTTTTTCTTCCTATGTCGTATGGCAGTCCTTCTATAGGATTTTTTGTATGTGCCGCATAATATCTTCCAGCTCTATTTCGCGTATTATTATTTTCCCCCCCGATAAGTTGAATCGAAGAACCACAAGTTGGACACAATGCGTACTTACTGCCATTTTGATAATATAGTGATTCTTTATTTGTTCTCTCTTCAAACTCATCAATATGATAAGTTCCACCATTGATTAATTTAAAATATTTCATCGCTATTACCTCAATAAATAATCCGTCTAATCTTATTATACCATCGATTTTTCATATTGTGAGAACCTGAAATATAAAAACGAAGAATACCATCTCTTCTCAATTTCTATTGTGTCAGTATTATTGAATATAATATTTTTATAAAAAGATTTTCATATTATTTCTAATATATTTTAAATAAAGACTAAGTCTTTTTTTGCTTTTCTCTATTTATTTGTATCTATTGAAATGCTAGAACTAGAAATTTCATCTTGTCTAGTATTTTAGAGAATCCAAAACACAGTTCAATAATATGCACTATTTTTTCTTGAACAAGCGAATGTAATCCTGTTTGCTATGAATAATATCTGATACAAAGACAGCTTTTCTGTCCTCTAAAATATGATAGAAGGCTAGGTAATCGCCTAAAATGATGCATCGAGTTTTGTGGGGTGGGTATATAATAACTCCTACTCTTTCATCAGCATCAAATCCTGCTTCTGGAAAAACTTCAAGCCGCTTCAAACCATAAAGAATATTCTTAACTGTGTTTGCTCCTGCCTGTTCTGAAAAGTAGTTAGCTGAGATATAATCTTTAATACCTCTTAGCTGTTCTTGTACCGTTTCGGAGATAATAAGGCTATATACGTTCTCGTTAAATTCCAAGGTTAGCCCTCACTTCATCAAGGCTGTAAGTTCTTCCATGTTCTAAATCGTCAAAGCTACGGGCAATTTCAGCACGCAACCCTGATAGAAGTTCTTCTCTTTCTTTATCTACTTGAGTTTCAAATGGCAAGGCTTTATTTTCTACAATGTGTTCTAAAAACAAGTTAAAACTAGCTGTCATATCAAGATTTTGCGCTGTGATAATAGCTTTAGCTTTCTCTAACAAGTCTCTGTTAGTCTTAAAGTTTACCTGTGTGTTTTTTTCTAAAACATTCATAGTAGTACCTCCTTTTAGACTATTATATCACTTTAAACTATACAGGTCTAGTCGCGTATAGATACTTATAGCTGTATGCTTAAAAGCTATTGTAAAATGTAAAAAAGCACTAAGGGAGAGCGTCCCAAAGTGCTTAATATCAAGGCTCTAAAGCCTATCTTATTCAATAAAATATTACAACATCTTGTTGTAGAATTCAACGACAAGTGCTTCGTTGATTTCTGGATTGATTTCATCGCGTTCTGGCAAGCGAGTCAATGAACCTTCCAATTTTTCAGCATCGAATGATACGAATGCTGGACGTCCAAGAGTAGCTTCTACTGCTTCAAGGATAGCTGGAACTTTCAATGATTTCTCACGAACTGAGATCACTTGACCTGGAGTTACGCGGTATGATGGGATATCAACGCGTTTTCCGTCAACAAGGATGTGACCGTGGTTTACGAATTGACGAGCTTGACGACGAGTAGTCGCAAGACCAAGACGGTAAACAACGTTATCCAAACGACGTTCCAAAAGAAGCATGAAGTTGAAACCTAGGATTCCGCCTTTGATTTTTGTAGCTTGTACGAACAAGTTACGGAATTGTTTTTCACCTACACCGTAAGTGAAACGAAGTTTTTGTTTTTCAGCCAATTGCAAACCGTATTCTGACAATTTAGAACGGTTGTTTGGTCCGTGTTGTCCTGGTACGTAGTTACGACGTGCCAATTCTTTACCTGTACCTGTAAGTGAAAGGCCAAGGCGACGAGCTTGTTTCCAAGATGGTCCTGTATAACGTGACATGTAAATGTCCTCCTGATATAAATAATATTTCGGTGGAAATAGTCACTTAGAAAGCCCTGATTCGTGCAGATGCCCTTCGCCTAAACAGCCAAGGTTACTTGTCATAAGACACCTGTTGACGAGCTTCATGCTTTCCTGCTGATATTTCGCACAAAATCCATTCTACCATGAATGGCTAGATTTGTAAAGGGGTTTTAAGCTTTATTTTCACTGCCAGAGAGATTGAGAAGGAGGGTAAAGGTGCTTCCTAGACCGTACTGGCTGCTGACTGTGATTTCCCCACCCAATTGATGGGCCAATTCACGCGCAATCGCAAGCCCTAAGCCATGACCACCTGTTTTCATGTTACGCGAAGTTTCGACACGATAAAGGCGTTTGAAAATATTCTCCAAGTCCTCTGGGGCAATTCCCTGCCCCTCATCGGTCACACTGATTGAAAGCTGGTTATTTTCCAGCTTAGCTACCACTTCCAGCTTGGTTCCTGGAGCTGAGTATTTAAAAGCGTTATTGACCAGATTTACCAAGATGCGAGAAAGCTTGGCATAATCTCCCTCAATCCGGGCAGACTCTGGGATTACCTGTAAATGAACATCTCGCTCCTCCTGCTCAATCAAGAATTGAAATTCACTCATGCACTCAATCAAGAGCTGGTCCAGAAAAATACTGTCCTTGCTGGTCGTTTCGACCTGATTTCTAGCTGTGTTTAGGGTCAAAAAATTCAACTCCTCAACCAGTTTATTGAGTCTTTCAGTCTGACGTCCAATGGTTGCTAGATAATGCTCCTGTTCTCCTTCCTTGATAACCCCATCCAAAATCCCTTCTACCGTCGCTTGGATTGAAGTGATGGGGGTCTTGATATCATGCGAAAGTTGAGCAATCATCAAGCCCTTTTCTCGTTCGCTTTCTTCCAAGGAATCAAAGGTGGCCTGCAAATCATGGGACATTTCATTGAAAGCTTGGCCTAATTGCTGGAATTCTACAGGTCCTTGAACTTCCAGATTTGATGGAAAGTCCTTGTCCGCTACCCGCTTGGCATGTTCCTTAAGTTTGCCCAATGAAGTAAAGACCGGCGACAGGAGAAAGAGACTAATCCCAGCACCGACAAGGCTGGCAACGATGGTCATTCCAAGCAGAAAGTAAATCTCGCTTTTCTCAATCAGCATTTTTTGAACAGCCCAAAAAACCACGATAATCGTTAGGAGTGTTGAAATGATATACCCCACTAAAATATAACTTTTTAATTTCATTGACTACCTCGTGCTTTCTCAATTTTGTAGCCCAAGCCCCAGACGGTTTTGATGGTCGGTGTTTCTGCACTAGCATGTTTAGCCAACTCCTGTCGAAGAGCATGAATATGAACATTCAAGGTATTAGTGTCATCCACATAGTCTTCCTGCCAGACCTTTTCATAGAGGTCTGTCTTAGAGAAAACCCGCTCTGGATTGCTGACTAAAAGCCATAGAAGTTCGAAGGATTTGACGGTCAAATCAAGCGCCACATCTCCGACTTGGACCTCATGACTACCGTGATTCATCCGTAAATCCCCGAGACTGACGACTTCTGTCTCACCTCCACGATGAAGGCGACGCAAGATATTGTGGACACGCAAAACCAGCTCACGTGGACTAAAGGGCTTGGCAATAAAGTCATCTGCCCCTAAGCTCAGGCCATAAATCTTGTCCTGCTCGCTAGTCTTAGCCGTGATAAAGAGAAAAGGCTGATCTGGAGATTGATACTGAACCTCACTAATCAAGTCATAACCATCCATCCGAGGCATCATGATATCTGTAATAATCAAATCAATCGCTTTTCGCTTGAAGATTTCTAAAGCCTCTACTCCATCATGAGCCACCAAAACCTGATATCCTGCCTGAACCAGATAACGTTGATGAATATCTGTGATTTCTACCTCGTCGTCAACGAGTAAAATTGTCTTTCCCATCTGTCTCTCCTTTGAAAAAAACAGTGCTATACCACAATAGTATAACACTATTTTTATCTCTTTACGAACATTCTAAACGATATCTGGATTTTTCAAATCCTAGATAGAAAGGCTGTAGCTAGACTAGTCATTTTCCTCTTTTTTAGCTTTCAAACCGAGTCCACCTAGAAGTCCGGCCAAAGCTAATCCAAAGAATCCAATAGTAGCCATTGATGTTTGGGCTTCACCAGTATATGGAAGCATGTCTTTTTGGTCTTTCATTTGAGCAACCATCATTGGACTTGATACCTTGTTATTAGATGCCATCTTGCCTTCATCAGACATTTTGCTTGAGGCTGCTGGAGCTTGATCTTGTTTCATGCTTGAAGTTGCTATTGGCTGGCTAGCATTCATGGTTTTGTCTTGCTCTTTGTTAGGCATCATCTTATCCTGACTAGCAGCTGGCATTTGAGATTTCATCTCATCTTGATGAGCACTTGGCATTTGAGCGTTCATATTAGATGCATCTTGATGACTATTCATCATTGGAGCCGGCATAGCTGAACCATTAGAAGATGGGACGAAGTCTGATTGCATCTGAGTAAGAGACTGATGTCCATTCAAGTTTACTGTCAAATCCTTAGTCGCTACGAGGTTGCTCAAGTCTGCCTTGCCGTCTTTTGCACCATACACCTTGATAGTTGCCTTGTAGCTGTGAGTTCCATTTTGTTTCAACAAGTCAAGAAGCTCTTTATCTGATTTGCCTTGAGTACCTGCTAAATCTACTTCGTAGAAGTAAAGGCCTTTACCTAATTTTTCTACTGGTGGAAGGGCTGGATTTTTAGCTGAGCCGTTGTCTGACCATGGAGCCTTATCTGAAGCCTTCAAGATAAGGCGGGTTAACATACCGTCACCAGCAAAGAATTCATACGGAATGACTTGGTTGACACCGGCTGTGAACGGGCCAGGGAAGTTGGCTTTGTCCAAGTAAGTAGCTGGGACATCTACTGTGTCTTTAGTATTGTCTGCCACACCTTTTCGAACTTCAGCTGGAGTAGTCAAACCATTCAAGTTGACATCCAAATCCTTAGTCGCTACAAGATTGCTCAAGTCTGCCTTGCCATCTTTGGCACCGTACACTTTAATGGTAGCTTTATAGCTTTGTGTACCATTTTGTTTCAACAAGTCAAGAAGCTCTTTGTCAGATTTACCTTGGGTGCCGGCCAAGTCTACTTCATAGAAGTAAAGGCCTTTCCCCAATTTTTCTACTGGTGGGAGAGCGGGATTTTTAGCTGAACCGTTATCTGACCATGGAGCCTTGTCTGAAGCCTTCAAGATAAGACGAGTCAACATACCATCACCAGCGAAGAATTCGTATGGAATAACTTGGTTGACACCGGCTGTGAATGGTCCTGGGAAGTTGGCTTTGTCTAGGTAAGTAGCTGGAACGTCTACTGTGTCTTTAGTGTTATCAGCCACGCCTTTTTGGACTTCAGCTGGAGTAGTCAAGCCATTCAAGTTGACATCCAAATCTTTAGTCGCTACGAGATTGCTCAAATCAGCCTTACCGTCTTTAGCACCGTATACCTTGATAGTAGCTTTATAGCTTTGAGTGCCGTTTTGTTTCAAGAGGTCAAGAAGTTCTTTATCTGATTTTCCTTGAGTGCCGGCCAAATCTACTTCGTAGAAGTAAAGTCCTTTGCCCAATTTCTCTACTGGTGGAAGGGCGGGATTTTTAGCCGAACCATTGTCTGACCATGGAGCCTTGTCTGAAGCCTTCAAGATAAGGCGAGTCAACATACCGTCACCAGCAAAGAATTCGTATGGAATAACTTGATTGACGCCAGCTGTGAATGGGCCTGGGAAGTTGGCTTTATCCAAGTAAGTGGCTGGGACGTCTACTGTATCTTTATTATTGTCTGCCACACCTTTTCGAACTTCAGCTGGAGTAGTCAAACCATTCAAGTTGACATCCAAATCCTTAGTCGCTACTAGATTACTCAAATCTGCCTTGCCGTCTTTAGCACCGTATACCTTGATAGTAGCTTTATAACTTTGAGTGCCGTTTTGTTTCAAGAGATCAAGAAGCTCTTTGTCTGATTTACCTTGAGTGCCAGCCAAATCTACTTCATAGAAGTAAAGACCTTTGCCCAATTTCTCTACTGGTGGAAGAGCTGGATTTTTAGCTGAACCATTGTCTGACCATGGAGCCTTGTCGGATGCTTTCAAGATAAGGCGGGTTAACATACCGTCTCCGGCGAAGAATTCATATGGAATGACTTGATTGACGCCGGCTGTGAATGGGCCTGGGAAGTTAGCCTTATCCAAGTAAGTAGCTGGAACATCAACCGTATCTTTAGTATTGTCAGCCACACCTTTTTGAACTTCAGCTGGAGTAGTCAAACCATTCAAGTTGACATCCAAATCTTTTGTCGCTACGAGGTTGCTCAAATCGGCCTTGCCATCCTTCGCACCGTACACTTTGATGGTAGCTTTGTAGCTTTGAGTGCCGTTTTGTTTCAAAAGGTCAAGCAGCTCCTTATCTGATTTGCCTCGAGTACCTGCCAAATCCACTTCATAGAAGTAAAGGCCTTTGCCCAATTTCTCTACTGGTGGGAGAGCGGGGTTTTTAGCTGAACCGTTGTCTGACCATGGAGCCTTGTCTGAGGCTTTCAAGATAAGACGAGTCAACATACCATCACCAGCGAAGAATTCGTATGGAATGACTTGGTTAACACCAGCTGTGAATGGGCCTGGGAAGTTGGCTTTGTCTAGGTAAGTAGCTGGAACGTCTACTGTGTCTTTAGTGTTGTCGGCCACGCCTTTTTGCACTTCAGCTGGAGTGGTTGCTGGTTGAGCTTCACTTGCTTCACGGTCTTGTCCAGAAACTGTAGCTGCAGGACTGTCCACAGGTTTAACCGCATCTTCTGTTTGTTTCTTAGATTCTGGTTTTGCTTGCGCTTCTTCTTTTGGTGCTACTACTGGCTCTTTAGCACCTGCATCTGCTTTTTCTGGAGAGCTTGCAGTATCCAAGCTTGCTTTAGGTGTTGAATCTGCCTGTTCTGAAGGAAGAGCTGTATCGACTGCTTCTTTAAGAAGTTCTGCTGATAAGTCGCTCTTTTCACTCACCGAAGTCGCATCTGGCGCTACTTGAGCAGGGGTTGGATTGAGCCCATCGGCACGTACAGAACTTGGCTGACCAACTAGGACAAAGAAGCCACTAGCCACAACAACTGAGGCAACACCGACACTAAGACGGCGAATAGACCAACGAGTATATCTTTGATTTGGATTGAATTTCATAGGATTCTCCTTAGAGTTTTTCTTTATTTGATGACTCTAGTATAATCTCCTAAAATTAAAAAGGATTAAGAAAAAGTTAAAATTTTTCTTAAATCCCTCTTATAAAATACTTATATTAATTAAATCCATAAACAGATTTGGTGATTTGATAGACGACATTGGAAAGTTTGCGAGCTGGCAAGACTGAATGTTTGGTCAAACGGCTCAACATAGTCTTACGAATAGCTTGAAAGACCTCTGGATTTTCCTGTTGAATATAAGTCCACAGCTCACGTTTTTTTGCCAGATGTTCCGCTGTTCCAGCTCGGTTGAGCAGGGCACTGGAAATCACCGTCGTAATCTCAATGTGATTCAGCAGATATTCTCGCATTTTGGGGTGGCTTACTTTAGATAAATCAAGCTGGTCTACCAAGAGTCGATTGACCTTGAGTTGCTGGTCAATGCGCTTAATCATCACTTGCTCATTGACAGACTGGTCTTCACGCCCAATCAAATAACGATAGAAATCAACAGGTAGATAGTACATGGTCTTGACCTGCTGAAGGGGGGTAAAGACAAAGAGATTATCGACATAAAAAGTATGCTCAGGCAGTTGGAACTGGCTCGCTCGCAACAAATCTGTCCGGTAAATCAGCGAGTGCATCATAATATACTGGCCTTTTGAGAAATTTCCAACCTGGTCCCAGCCAAAAATCTGCTGGACAGGCAAGACCGACTCGTAACTCATACTCTTCTTACGAGACTGGCCTTCCTTTTCATAGACAAAATTAGTCACAAAGGCATCCACTTCCTGCCCCTCGTTCTCTAGTTCCTGCAAGGTTTCAAGAATTTTTAGGTAAGCACGAGGATCCACCCAGTCATCACTGTCAACTACTTTAAAATAGCGCCCAGAAGCCTCCGCCAAGCCACGATTGACCGCACCGCCATGGCCTTTATTTTCCTGATAAATAGCTCTAACGATGCTAGGATACTTGCTGGCTAAACGCTCAGCTATTTCCTGAGTCTGGTCCTGGGACCCGTCATTGATAATCAAAATCTCAACTTGCTCACCACCAATCACTAGCGACTCCACACAGTAATGAAGATAGGCTGCGGCATTATAGCTAGGGATGGCGATAGACAATAACTTCATAATCTACTCCTTTAGGGGACTGATTTTTTCTTATACTCAATGAAAATCAAAGAGCAAACTAGGAAACTAGCCGCAGGTTGCTCAAAGCACTGCTTTGAGATTGTAGATAAGACTGACGAAGTCAGCTCAAAACACGGTTTTGAGGTTGTGAATAAGACTGACGAAGTCAGTTACCTATACCTATGATATCTACGGCAAGACGACACTAGTATGGTTTAAAG
The DNA here is from genome assembly GCF_019448275.1 of Streptococcus humanilactis. Taxonomy (GTDB): domain Bacteria; phylum Bacillota; class Bacilli; order Lactobacillales; family Streptococcaceae; genus Streptococcus; species Streptococcus humanilactis. The sequence continues at coordinate 68,054 of NZ_JAHXBZ010000005.1, forward strand.
AGATTTTCGAAGAGTATTACTCTCTCTTATCATTTCTTTCTATTCTATCATAAAGTCCCGTTTTTGAAGGACTTTTACTGGAATACAAGGGGTTCTGGTCTCATTTGGGATACAGGTTTCTGTCTATTTGCTATCTTGGACATCAAAAAAGAGGGAAATCCCCTCCTTACGAATTTAATTCTGCCAAGTCATCTAGATACTGGTTGTTAATGACTGCTAAAATATAGGCATCTGCCTTCAAGAGGTCATTAGGTCCAAACTGGACATCTAGCGGTGAATTTTCTTGTTCACGGAATCCTAGAACATTGAGGTTGTATTTGCCACGTAGATCTAGCTGGCTCAGGCTTTGACCTGCCCAAACACTCGGAATTTTCATCTCCACGATAGAGACATTTTTATCCAACTGAAAGACATCAACATTGTTATGAAAGAGAATGGTCTGCGCTAGGGACTGTCCCATTTCATACTCAGGTGAAATCACCGAGTCAGCACCGATTTTTTCCAGCACCTTCTTAGCTGTCTGGCTTTTGACCTTGGCAATAACCCTTGGTACCCCCAAACTCTTACAGTGCATAACTGCAAGCACACTTGACTCCAGATTTTCCCCTGTTGCCACTACAACCGTATCACAGGTATCAATACCTGCAGTTCTGAGGAGTTCCTCATCTGTAATATCTCCAACTACACCACGCGCCAAAACTGGCTCAAATTGATTGATGTGCTCGGCGTGGTCATCGATGGCAATGATATTCATATCTTGCTTGGCTAGGGCCGTCAGGACACTACTTCCGAAAATCCCCAAACCTAAAATTCCAATCGTACGATCTGACATAGTTCTTCCTTTCTTATCCAATACTAATATCTGCTTTCATATACTGAATCAAATCTTTCTTATCAGGCTGGTAATCCGCTAAACTAACCAACAAGGTCAAGGGACCGATACGGCCAATAAACATGAGCACCATGACAATACTGAGGGCTAACTTGCCCAATTCTGGTGTCAGATTTGCCGTTACCCCAACTGTCGCAAGGGCTGAAATGGTCTCAAACATGAGGTAGATAAAGCGCGGTGTTCCTTCTGCTGTAATTCCCAGCAACACCAAGCCCAACAGGAAGGTCATCAAAAAGATAATGAAGACACTAAAGGATTTTTGGACTGTGCGAGCCTCAATGGTTCTCTGCGCAACATTGGCATGAGGTAAGCCCAGCAATTCACTACGCGCAAAGACCAATAAGACAAAGAAAGTCGTAATCTTGAGCCCCCCAGCCGTTCCTCCAGGCGCCCCTCCAAGAAACATCTGCAGGATATAGATAAACAAGGTCACAGGCCGAGCTTGAGTGTAGTCAATAGAAGCAAAGCCAGCTGTTCTCATGCTGACGGTTTGGAAAAAGCTAACCAACACTTTCTCTGGGATACTGAGATTGCCAATAGTCCCTGGATTGTGCCACTCCGTAAAGAGTGTGGATACTGTCCCAAACAGCAAAATTCCTGCAGTCAAGAAGAGGACCAACTTGGTGTGGAAACGCAGACGACGTTTTTTCTTCTTGTCAAACTGGGTTGCCAAGTCAAACCAGACCATAAAGCCAAGACCACCTGTGATAATCAAGCCAGCAATGACCAGATTGATCAAGGGATCTGTCTGATAATTCACTAAACTACTACTGCCGAAATTATCAAAACCAGCATTACAAAAGGCTGAAATGGCTAAAAAGATGGAGGTAAAAATGCCCCGTCCCCAGCCAAACTCAGGAATAAAACGGAAACTTAGTAGAAAGGCACCCAAGCCCTCCACCAGAAAAGTCGTCAAAAAGATGGAGCGCATAAAGGCCTTCAGTGACCGAGTCTCCCCGTAACTAAAGCTCTCCTGAATGGTTTCACGACTGCGAAGACTGAGCTTTTGCTTCCCCTGAATATAAAAGACTCCGATAAAGGTCATGAGTCCCAGACCACCAATCTGGATCAAGAGCATACAAATCAGCTGACCCCAGACATTATAGGTAGTAGCCACTGGTTGCGTAAAAAGGCCAGTCACACAGACCATGGACACCGTCGTAAAAAGATGGTCAAAATAAGTAGCCTGCGAACCACTTGCCTGAACAAAAGGCAAACTCAAAAGAAGAGAACCTATAAAGATAACTCCAGCGAAACTCAGAAAAATCCGACGAGCTGGCGAAAGTCCGCCCAAGGCTCTTTCAATTTTTTTCACAAATAATTTGAATAACATACATCCATTGTACCATAAAAAGTAGGTGAGTAGCTAGAACTGAGAGGCTATCTCAAGACAGAGTTCCAAGGCCTTCTCGAAAGCTTCTAAACCCCAGTCACGACTATCGTACTGGTCCAAGTCTGCTAAGGAATCAGCTGTGAACAGCAACTCTCCCCAGAGAACCCCACGCAGCTGGGCTACTGCCGCAAGTGCTGAACACTCCATCTCCACAACAACACAACCTTCTTCCTTGCGATAAGCCACCTTTTCAGCCGTTTCTCGGTAAAAACCGTCTGTCGTCCAGGTCATGACTTCTTCATAGGGAATCCCTCTGGCTTCCAACACTCGCTCAATAGCAGCAATAGCCTCTGGCTGAATTTCCATATAACGAGAAGGTGCCACATAGTGATAACTAGCTCCTTCATCTCGCAGAGCGCGAACAGGGACTAGAAAGGTATTTTCTTCTATATCAGCTAGCACACCACAGGTACCGGTGGAAATAATCTGCTCCACACCATAGCCAATCAACCAATCCATAAACTGGGCTGCTGGAGCGGAGCCAACAGGTGCCTGAGCCAGACAGATCTCCTTGCCCTTGTAGTTCACGACATAGACTGGATAGGTCTTGGTGGCAGAAACGAATTCGCCGACACAGTCCGCTCCTACTTCCCTCGCATAGCGGTCAATCTCCTCACCTAAAAAAGCATAGACACACTTCTTGGGCAAGTGCAAATCCAGCCCCTCATGATCAGGCATGATAACCGCCTGAGGATTATCATCAAACTCTAAAATAGGAATCGCATGTTTCTGAATCATAACCCACCTCCTCTAATTTTGTACTATTGTATCAAAAGCTGACCGAGTGTCAAGGAATTCTCTTTAGCAAGCCAGAAATCTCCTCTTCCATACACTTGAGAAATCGTTGCACCGCTGGAGAAGTCGGTTTCTGTTTTGGCAAAGCGATTGAGGACTTATGAAGAATACAAAATCCAACAACAAAAAAGACATGAATCTGAAAAAAAGACATGAATCTGAAATAAGCAGAACATGTCTTTTTTAGCTTGTTTGAAAGTCAAGTAAATAAATCTTAGCTCTTCTAGAACTCCCTTATTTCCACAAACCACCTAAAATCTGTTTTTCTAATAAGTCTAGGTCCTCTTCCTTTATTTCTCCGTTGTCGCTAACGATATAAAGTTGAGCGAAGTAAGCCAACAATGGACCAACACAAATACGAACCATTTGAGGAATCGTTAACTCTGGATTTACACGTGGATCTGCTAGCAATTCTTTATGAAGCACTCGAAGTTTATCTTGAATAGCATTCCAGATAAAAATCTGTTCATTTTTTAGTTTCTTATTTGAAAAACTCTCCTGCAGAATGATTTTCATCAAAGCACGATTTTTTTTGAGATAGCTCATACGATCGTGGACAAGATAACGAACCCTCTCTTCTGTCGTTTCAAAAGCTAAGAGTTCCTCAACAAAACTACCGAAAATGCCTGGGACTACAGGATGTAAAATAGCCGTCAGTAGATCATCCTTCGTCTTAAAATACTTAAACAAAGTTGCCTGGCTTAGTCCAGCACGCTCAGCTATGTGAAGAGTTGAGGTCCCATGGTAACTCCTAGTTGATATGAGATCCACTGCTGCCTGCATGATTTTTTTCTTTCCGTGAGGGTAATTCGCTTCTTCTAAGTAATCTTCAAACGATTCAAAAACAGTCTTATCCATCTAATCTTCACACCTTTTTAGCATTATTTATGTTGATTTCTAAACTTTACGATAACGACGCAATCCAACAATATTGAGAATTGTTAAAATGATCAAGAAAATCATTAAAACACCAAGATTTGGCAAAATATCACCAAGATTGTGTCCGTAAAGAATAATCTGGCTTATTGCATCACCAGAATAGGTTAATGGCAAAAATTTCCCCACAGTTGGAGCCCATGCTCCCATGGATGACAATGGAATAATCCCTGAGAAAAAGAGTTGAGGCATAATCACGAGAGGAATAAATTGCATCATTTGGAATTCTGATTTTGCTAGAGTAGACAAGAGAATTCCAAAAGCTAGTGCTACAAGAGCCAGTACCACATTAACTATTATAACATTTAAAATATTTCCTACAACTTCTACATCTAGTAGCCAAATTGCTGCTAAGACGACAACTGCCGTTTGAAAAATCGCAATAATACCGTAAGACAACATATAGCCATAGACAATTTCAGAACGTTTCACTGGGGTTGCTAACAAGCGATCCAAGGTTCCACTTGTGCGCTCTTTCAAAAGTGCCATACCAGAAATCAAAAAGACAAAGAAGAAGACCACAAAGCCAATTAAAATTGGAATCATACGTGCAAAGAATCCAGTATTTTTATCTCCATATTGGTAAGATTCTTTGATTTCAGGCGCCTTTGCATCTAATTTCAATTGTGGAAGAGCTTGTTTGATACGAGATAGTAACTGATCGGTGCCTTCACTGGCGATACTTGTTCGTAACACTTGTCGTATCATAGATGTCTTGGAGGCATCTGTATTTGCGTAGTCGACCTGATACTCACCGTCTTTATAAGAAATCACAGCATCGACTTTTTCATTTGCTAGCGCTTCTTTGGCCTGATCTAAGTCTTGATAAGTCTCGATGTCCACATGATCAAGCTCATCCATTTTCGTTATCAAACCAGTTGGTAGATCTTGTGTCGCTAACTTGACATTCACGGTTGTACTAGCTGAAAACATGAGGTTCATCAGCCACATAATAAATACCGGCGCTACAAACATCATAGCCAAGGTTCGTTTGTCACGAAGCAATTCTTTGATAACTTTTTTAGCAATAGCAATGGTTCTCATCTTACTCTCCTTCTGCTTTCAAAAATACTTCTTCAATACTTGAAACTTGATAACTTTCTTTTAAGTGTTGCGGTGTATCAAAAGCAATGATTTTTCCACCTAATAATAAGCCGACCTTATCCGTTAACTCTGCTTCATCCATAACATGGGTAGTAACTAATATCCCAACCCCATTGTCTCTAAGCGCGAATAATTCTTTCCAGATTTTCTTCCGAAGAGAAGGGTCGATTCCAACTGTCGGTTCGTCCAAAATCAAGAGCTGAGGATTCCCCAGAAGCGCGATGGCTAAAGACAAGCGTCGCTTCATTCCTCCAGAATAACCGGATACCGTTTTATTCAAATGCTCTGTCAGATCCACAACTTGAGCCACATGGGCAATTTCAGCTGTCAGATCTCTTTTGGATAGCCCTTTTAGCTGACCAAAAAATTCCAGATTTTCTTGACCTGACAAAGCCTCATATAAGGCATCTGACTGGGCCATATAACCAATATCTCCTAAAATATGACGATTGGGCATAGTATGATCCAATACCAAAGCAACCCCTCCGTCAGCTTTTTCCATCCCTAACATAGTCTTAATCATAGTCGATTTACCAGCACCAGACGGACCTATTAAGCCTATAATTTCTCCCGGCTGCAATTCAAAGCTGACATGATTCAAAACCATTTGACGACAAAAAGACTTATCCAAATCTTGTAAATGTAGCAATTTTTTCATATGCTTCCTCCTAGGTGAGTGTTTACTCACTTACTGAATATAGACCTATTATAGTGAGTGTTTACTCACTTGTCAAGAAAAAAGTTGAAATTCTTTAAAAAATAAAGCACCAGATTCGTATCTGATGTTTATAATGCACATGTCTTATTTCTAAAAATGTTTTTGAACTTCCTCTCTATACTCCGAAATGGTCTTTTCTGTCCACTTTTTAAAGGCCTATTTTCCCTCTACTTTTCTCGGCTAATCCAACCATCGTCATTGCTATCGCAACTCTAATGACCTTGGTAATGGGAATTCATTTTACTCATTTTTATATGAAACAGACTAAGAAATTTTCAAGACCTAATTGAAACCAAATTAGCCCTTGGAAGTCAAAAAATCCTCGAACTCTACGCTGACCGTCTAGCAGAATCATACCAAATGCGGCATGGCATTTCTAAGAATTCGGTTAAGGGACGTAACCTACAAGCTGCTTACGTGGATGGATTTACTTTGAGAGATTTCTTCGCCTTCAACCAAGGACTAAATAAAATGGGTGACCAAGCACTTCCTTTTAAAATTCACCCTGAACATTTTGTATTTGCTGGAGTTCACGGTAGACAGGAAGTGAGGAGTTGATTGGAGAGTACGGTCAACCAACTTATCAAAAAATCTTTATCAGTCTAGATACTGAAAAAACAGGCGTTCCGTATGCCGATACAAAAATTTCTATGGCAGGTGATACTGCTACTCTCATGTCCGATACAAGCCTTGATATCAAGATGTATGGTATGCATCAGTTCAAGATGAAAAAAGGTGGACTCCGCATCAAATTAGGCGTCTTTTCCCCAGAAGCAACCCCAAGCTAGATGGAGCTCGGTCACCAAGAACACCTAGCAGTTGAATTTTTCAATTCCCTCACAATCGCCTACCAAAACAAAACATTTAAGGGAAAACTACTCAATACCTTCTTAAAATTCAAGAAATTTAAGTAAACAAAAACGGATGACTGAACAATTTAGCCTTTGAAAGCTACGATTATAAAATCCCTCGTAACATATCAATTTATCACCCATATAAAAAGATAGCCATTCTAATTGAATGCTATCCTTTTTTGTTTATCCTTGTCCACCAGGGGCTGGACCTCCAGGACCTCCATTCAGACCTCCGCCTCCAGGCATAGAATTGACAATATCTATTTGTTTTTCGCCGTTGATGTAGATATCCCCACCTGTGTAAGTTGCTGTTCCATCAAAGTCAAAGCCTGATTGTCCTATCAATTTAATGGTTCCACCGGTAACCATGATATTCCCGTTTGAGTCAATTGGATCTGTGTCCCCTTGACCGACTTCAACAGTTAGATTGCCACCTGTCATGGTAAAGTAAATATCACTTTGCTGGGCATTTTTATTAGCTGCATTCACACCATCATCTGTCGAGTAGACATTGATATCACCACCATTGATCGTAATGGATTTCCCTTCAATTCCTTCAGTCGCATTCTTGACTGTGTAAGTACCACTATCAATCACTAGATTTCCAGAAGCGTGAATGCTGTCCTCGCCTGCTGTGACTGTTATGGTATTGTTCGCCAAATACATATTTCCGACAGTCATATCGTCATCATTGTCAACTTTGACACCATCTTCCTTAGCATCGATAGTCATGGTCGCACCAGTGACATTAAGTTCATCATTGACATTAAAGGCATCGCCAACTGATGTGACGTTAAAGGTTCCACCTGTGATGTGGAGGGTGTCGTTAGCCTTGATAGCATTGCTTTTCTTGCCATCTACATTGAGAATCCCTGAGCCATTGATGGTCAAATCAACCTTAGAAAAGAGAGAGGCATTTGCCTTTTCATCACTGTTAGAGCTTGAGTCAGAGAGACTGTTGGTGGTTCCCTCTGCTAGAGTGAGGTAGACATGACCTGCGCTTGTAGCCGAAATAGCCGCATCTGTATTGGTCATGGTCACGCCTTTTAGGACAAGTTTCACATCATCAGACTTATCAGCTGCAATTTTAATTTGCACTCCGTCAGACTGACCAGAAATGACATAGGTACCTGCTTTTGAGATAGTCACCTTTGAACCAGAAACTGTCACACCGTCTCCAGAGACGTTTGCAGATGAGCCAGATAGCTCTATCTTAGAGGCTGTGCTTTCATCATAAGAAGTGTCGTAGTCCTTCTCTGTGAAATAGGAAGTTTGGTTTGTTTTGGTTGAAGTTGTTGTTGCATTATTTGTAGTTGCATTGGTATTGGATGTAGTTGTTGACTGGGCACATGCTGCCATCAGCGCCATTGCTGTTAGACTCGTTGCGAGTAGGATCCATTTTTTTGATTTCATACCTTTTTCCTCTCCTTCGTATGATATAGCTAGACAGTCTACAGAAGATTCCTGAAACAAAATTAAAACTTTTTTGAAAGTTTCCTTAAATTTAGTTTCGCTTAGTATTCTTTTGAAAAGGCTACTAGAAACAATTTGAGAATACTAAAATACAGTTAATACTCGTGGTGCTAGTTAATCTCAAAGTATCTCAGATTATAAGCTAGTACAATTTGCTCCATCAAAAGATGGAATATTAGCCTGACAAAAAGAAAAAGACAAACACCATTTGGAATGTTTGTCTTCGGTCTGAAATTCCCTTGATGCATTGTAGCAAGGGAATTTTAGCATGTTTTGAGTAATTTTATCTTGATTTTTGCAATGAGAGTATTTTTTTGTATAATAGTATATTATTTTGGGGTCGTTACGGATTCGACAGACATTATGAGGCATATTTTGCGACTCATCTAGCGGATGTAAAACGCCAGTTAAATATAACTGCAAAAAATAACAATTCTTACGCTTTAGCTGCTTAAAAACCAACCAACGCGACTTGATTCGGATTGATTGTGTCTGATGACAGGTCTTATTATGAGCAATCTCTTGTAAAATCAAGTCTAGGGATTTTACAAGAGATTGATAGACTCGCTTAGCTTGGGCTTGAGCCATGTGTCAAAGCTAAGTTAAATGAAGACATGGCCTATGGTCGTAGACAAATGTGTTGGCATGTGTTTGGACGTGGGTTCGACTCCCACCGGTTCCATATATACTTTATAAACTTTCTTAAAACTTCCCAAAACGTTGATATTTTAAACGTTTTTATTTTTATACTTTCTATTATTTCTTATAACTTTTTACAAAAGGGAGGTACCGAAATTATATTTCTAAAGATAACTTACAAATCATTTATATTGGTCTTAAACAATAAAATTAGAGAAAGTTTTTTTCTATATTATCCATTGACACTTACTATGAGTACTGGTACAATGAAGTTAGTAAGGAGGGAGAAAGGTGTATAAAATTGATGAAATTAGAACAATAGTTAATGGCTTACGTGCATTATTTCCTGAATTATCAATAAAAGAGATTCTTGAAAATTTCGAAAGCGCAGTTGAAAAATTTGGGGTACAAGTTAAATATGCCTTCATGGAAGGCGATAGCCAAAACGTTAGCGGATATTTAATGGCCGAAAACAACAAGCCAGTCATTGTACTTAATGCCGAGGAGAATACTCGCAGACAACGTTTTACCTTAGCTCACGAGCTAGGACACCTTATTTTACATTGGCAATGGTTACCAGGCGAGCAAATTAGTTTAGAAGATGGAATTTTTGAAGTTTCATTTAGAAAAAACGATATTCATAGCTATACACCAGAAGAAAATTTAAGGGAAGAAGATGCAAATACTTTTGCAGGAGAATTCTTAATCCCCGTTGACGAAGTTAAAAAATTCTCAGAAGAAATTGTTGACAAAACTAAATTAGCAAAAGAGCTGTCTATAAGATTTAATGTATCATATCCATGTGCTTCTGTGAGGGTTGCCAATTTACAACGTGAAGGGGTTATCTAATCGTGACTATTGACAACCATGAAAAACTCAAGCGATATCTAAAAGAAAAACTACCAGACAACTTTCAATCTAAGAAAATAGATTTTTCTAACAACGATTTTAATAGACTTAATAAACTTAAAAAAACTCTAAGCAAACAAAAAACATTTGAAACTATGGACGAGGCTCAAACACGCCATTACAAAGATTTGACAGATACTATAAAAAAAGAGTTAGAGAATAAAATTTTCTTCAGAAAACTGTCAATATGGTTTATGCTTGGAGTTGTTACATTACATTTTTTAGGTTCTATTCTTTTACTATATATTGTCATAAAAGCTCGTATTTGTGGTAAAGGAAATATCATATCTGATAATACAATGATTTATTTGATAGTTACACTAATGGTTAATTTTCTGGCATCATTCGGAATTATTTTAAAATATGTTTTCAGCAGCACTAATGAAACATATTCACATATAGAAAAAACGGCTCTAATGTTTCAAAGCAAGGATATGGTCAATAGTGAGTACGAATAACAAAAAGCATCAGACTATCCTGATGCTTCAGATTGAAGACAAAGTCCTTGGAAGTCAAGTTTCTAAGGGCTTTTCTTTTTGTAAAGTCGTATAAAGGGTGTAAAAGGGAACTTAAGACCCAATGATTTTGTTTATGATGCCTTCTATGACTGTTACCTCTGTCCAGAGAACCAAGTGTTAAGCTATCGCACGACGACTCGAAAAGGTTATCGTGAGTATAAGAGTAATCCCAAAGTATGTACTTCTTGTCCCCTATTATCCGTTTGTACCCAAAGCCCAAATCACCAAAAAGTCATCACGAGACATGTATGGAAAGATGATCTTGAATTTTGTGAAGAGATTCGCCACCAAAGAGGAATGAAGGAGCTTTATAAGAAGCGTAAAGAAACCATCGAGCGACTCTGTGGGACAGCCAAAGAATACCACAACCTCCGTTATACAAGAGAGAAAGGCAAGTCCAAGATGGAAGATAAGGTTGGGTTTACTTTGGCGTGTTTGAATATCAAAAAACTAGTAAAAATGAGGGTGGGGAAGCCTTTTTATTTTGTTCAAATGACCGTTATTCTATCAAAAGATGGAATATTAGCCTGACAAAAAGAAAAAGACAAACACCATTTGGAATGTTTGTCTTCAATCTGAAGAGTTTGGAACAAAAAGATTTTAATTTTTAAAAATCTTAATTATTAATCCCTTCTAATCTATAATTAAATGCGAAAAGCGAACAAAGCAGAATTCTGATTACCAGAAAACTAGTTTTGTTCGCTTTTTTATATTTGAGGTCGGACTTTTGTCCCAGCCTCTTTTAATTTTCTTTCACAGGTATCTCCTTAATCACGCGCGCGGGATTACCAGCTAGAACAACGTTGTCGCCAAATGACTTGGTGATCACAGCCCCAGCTCCAGCAACAACGTTATCTCCCAGTGTCACTCCAGGAAGGACAATGACGCCACCTCCAGCCCAGAAATTGTCTCCGATGGTAATAGGCTTGCCGTATTCCACACCTGAATTACGATCCTGCGGGTCCAGTGGATGGAGTGGGGTTAAAAACTGACAGTTGGGACCAATCATAGCATTGTCCCCGATACGAATCGGACAAACATCCAGCATGGTCAAGTTCCAATTAGAATAAAAATTCTCCCCTAGATGGATATTGACTCCATAATCGACTACCAGTCGTGGATTGACATAGAGATTTTTCCCAGTTGAGCCAAACCAATTCTTGATAAGCTCCGCCCCTTTCAAGGGATCTTCTTCCTTGTTAAAGGCAGCCTGCTTCTGACGAGAAGCCTGAGCCAAGGCTCTCAGTTCTGGGTCCGATGGACGGTAAAACTCTCCCGCTATCATTTTCTGGTATTCACTGGTCATCTTTATACCTCACACTTACTTTGAGCCCATCATATCAAAAAGGCTTTGAAAGGTCAAGAATAGGCTGCTTTCTAAACTATCGAAACCATTCCCTATCCCAAGTCAAAACAACTTGCTTGACAAAAACTTAACTTCATGGTTTAATATACCCCATAAGGGTATATTTGGAGATGCCTATGTTTCACTTATTTACAAAAATTGACAGTATTTCTACCAGCGAGTTAGAATCTAAACTCAAGGAACCAATTCAGCTACTGGATGTTCGGACGCCGATGGAATTTCGTAGAGGACATATCAAAAGTGCCAAAAATGTTCCTCTAACCGAAATTGGTTCCTACACACCAGCGACAAAAGAAACACTTTATGTCATTTGTCATTCTGGTATGCGTAGTAAGATGGCTGCTAAAAAGCTTAAGAAAAAAGGCTACGATGTTATCAATGTCCGAGGCGGTATGAGTGCTTGGACAGGTAAGGTCATCTAAATTTATAAAGGAGAAAGTCAATGAAAATTATCATTGTCGGGGGAGTTGCAGGCGGAATGTCAGCAGCAACCCGTCTCAGACGTCTCATGGAAGACGCTGAAATCACTATTTTTGAGAAAGGTCCCTTTGTTTCCTTTGCAAACTGCGGACTTCCTTACTATGTTTCAGGAGAAATTGCAAACCGTGATAGCTTATTGGTCCAAACTCCTGAAAGTCTCAAGGCACGCTTTAATCTGGATGTGCGACCATTTCACGAGGTTATCCAGATTTCGCCAGAAGAACACACTGTGACCGTACGTCACGATGGGCAGGAATTCACTGAAAGCTATGACAAGTTAATCCTCTCCCCAGGAGCTAAACCATTTGTTCCTACCATTGAAGGATTGGCAGAAGCTAAGAATGCCTACACGCTCCGCAACGTTCCCGATCTCGATGAAATTATGGCAGCCTTGGACAATCATCCAAAAGAAGCTGTCGTTATCGGTGCAGGCTTTATCGGACTTGAAATGGCTGAAAACCTAGCGAAACGTGGATTGCAAGTTACTATCGTGGAGAAAGCACCCCATGTCTTGCCGCCATTAGATCAGGAAATGGCAGCCTTTGTCCAAGCAGAATTGGTCAAAAATAGCGTTCGCGTCATCACTTCTCAGTCTGCGGTTCGATTTGAAGACCAAGGAAATATCATCGTTCTAGAAAATGGTCAAAAGATTGCTTCTGACCTCACCATTCTTTCTGTCGGTGTTGAACCTGAAAACGGACTGGCCAAAGTTGCGGGGATTGAACTGGGACTTCGTGGTGGAATCCTGGTCGATGAACATTATGAAACCAGTCAAAAAGATATTTTTGCAGTTGGGGATGCCATCGTCGTCAATCAAGAGATTACAGGCCAAGACGCTCTCATCTCTCTCGCTTCTCCTGCCAATCGTCAGGGACGCCAAGTGGCGGACGTCATCGCAGGACTAGGACGTACAAACAAGGGCAGTATCGGCACTGCGATCGTTCGTGCCTTTGATATGACAGCTGCTTCGACTGGTCTCAGCGAGCGTATCCTTAGCATGAATCAACTTCCTTACAAGGCCCTTCATGTCAGTGGAAAAGACCACGCTGGTTATTATCCAGGCGCTACTGATATGACCTTGAAGCTCCTCTTTGACTCAACCACTGGAAAAATCTACGGTGCCCAAGGAGTTGGGAAGAAAGGTGTTGACAAGCGAATCGATATCCTAGCAACTGCTATCAAGGGAAATCTCACCGTCTTTGACTTGCCAGAATTGGAGTTCACCTATGCGCCACCATTTGGCTCTGCCAAGGATCCCGTCAATATGCTGGGCTACGCAGCCTTGAACCTTATCGAAGGTCTCAGCGACAATATTCAATGGTATCAGCTCGAAGACGAACTGGCTAAAGGTAAGAAATTCCTAGATGTACGGACAAGTGGCGAATTCCAAAATGGTAGACTTAAAGTCGATACCATCCACATCCCCCTAAACGAACTACGGGAACGCTTGGACGAACTGGACAAGAACCAAGCCTACATCGTTAGCTGCCACAGTGGTTTGCGCAGCTATATCGCAGAGCGTATCCTCAAACAAGCAGGATTTCCCGTCCAAAACCTTGACGGCGCTTATTCACTATACAAAATGGCTAAGCCAGAAGGAGTAGAATATGGAAACTAATATCAGCATGGCTGACTTTTATGAAAAATATCAAAATGAAAATCTAGAGCTTATCGATGTCCGTGAAGTACATGAATTCCAAGCAGGGCATGCACCAGGTGCCAAAAATCTTCCATTAAGTACCTTGGAACAAGGATACAAAGAACTCAAACCTGACCATGAATACCATGTCATATGTCAAGGTGGAGTGCGTTCTGCCTCTGCCTGCCAATTTCTCAGCGCCCAAGGCCTCTCCGTTACCAATGTAGAAGGTGGCATGAATGCTTGGCCTGGTCAAGTAGAATAATCAAAAGGAGTTGGGCAAAAACTCAATTTCAGGAGAAAGTGAAGTAAATTTCCCCACAATAAAACGCATACTATCAAGGTTTTCAACACCTGATAGTATGCGTTCTTTTATTTTAAAGACTGTTTCCAGCCTCTCTTGATTCACATTAAACTATTCTAATAGCAGAGATCTTTGCAACTCTCATCTCTTTATTTCCGTTTAATCAAGTATCGGATAGCCTTTTCTAGGCGTTCCTTTTGAGCTTCAGGATCATCTAGCGGCTGATTGATACATTCAGTAAGGTTTTCGGTAATTATCATCTCAATCACGCGCTCCACACTAGATTTCACGGCTGTCAGTTGCGTCACAATATCAGCACAGTCACGATCTTCTTCAATCATCTTTTGAATCCCACGCAACTGACCCTCTGAACGTTTCAAACGAGTAATATACTTTGAGTTTGTCATTTCTTTTTCCTTGCTCGATTTTTCTTCATTATATCTCTAATAAGCTCCTTTGTCAAAATTCTCGCCCATCCGTCTCACGCAATTCTGTTACCACAGGCTTTTCAAAAGGCAAACTAGCCATGCTGATAACTTGATAGAAATTCCTAGTTTTATCTATCTAAGCGAACACGAGTCACTATTCCATCTGGGTCTGTGATTTCCAGCTGGCTAGATGTCAGCCACTTGATTGGTACATCAACTTCTTGTGCTCGCTGCGCAATCGTTAATAGTTCTTCTTTACTTGCAACTTCAATAACATAATAGGCTAAGCCTGGCAAGCCTTGCTTACGCGGAGCTAGGCCTTTTCCTCCCCATTCGTTGACAGCCAAATGATGATGGTAGTCTCCAGCTGCAATCCAACTAGCACTAGGTACACTGAATTTATCCTCTAGCCCTAACACCTTTTGATAAAACTGGCTGGACTTTCGACTATCCTTGACAGAAAGATGAATATGCCCCATTCTCGTACCCTCGGCTAAAGTAAAGGGCTCTACTCTTTCCCCCAACTCATAGATATCCTGTGCAGCAAGAGCCTCCGTCACTCCGATAATGCGTCCATCTTCTCGAATATCCCATGTGGAAATTGGCTTATCTCGATAGAGTTCAATACCATTCCCCTCCAAGTCCTCCAAGTAAAGGGCCTCACTGTAACCATGATCTGCACCGCCGACAAGAGGAATCTGTAAGTCTGTCAGGTGTTTCAAAACATCAGCCAAAGCCTTACGTGTCGGCAAGAGAATGGCCAGATGGTAAAGGCCATAATGTTCCCTTACTTGTCCACTCTCTTGTGCTTGAATCAGGTGTACCAAGGCCTTTCCATCAAGTCCTAGAATCGTCTCTGTCTCAGTCTGAGATAAGATTTCTAAACCAATGATTTGCTGATAAAAGGCTGTTTGACTTGCCAAATCCTTTACATTTAAAACTACCTCTGCTAAATAAATGTGGCTCTTGTATTCATAGGTCATAAATAGTCCTCTTTTTCAGTTGTAATCATTTTTATTACAACTATTATATAATTTCCATCAAGAAAGTCAAGCCAGACAACTTGAAGCCTCTATTCTAACAAAAAGAGGCCAATGTTTGCCATCAACCTCTTTCTTATCGGTCATTCTTTTTGCTAAGTAAGATGAATACTTTACCTATGACTTACTATCTTCAGCCTAGTTTACCCATTCACCATTACCATTTACACGATAACCATCTGGTGTCGTTGTGCTGACTGCCAAAGCTCCTGAACCATATGCATAGTACCAGTACTTGCCTACCTTAAACCAACCTGTCTTCATGACACCTGATTGATCAAGATAATACCAAGTACCATTTTCCTTATACCAGCCTGTCTTCATAGCTCCTGAACCATCAAAATAGAACCATCTGCTACCATCTGTTCCCCAGCCTGTAAACATCGCGCCAGAACTATCAAGGAAATACCATACTCCATCAACTTCTACAAATCCAGTCTGCATGACACCTAAATCATTCAAGTAGTACCATTTACCACCTGTTTTTACCCAGCCTGTCTTCACATCACCAGACTCATAAAAATACCATTTTCCATTAGACTTCACCCAACCAGACTGACTAGATGTAGATGTTCTAAAATCTTTCAGCGGTTTTTCTACAACCGTAGCTTTACTTTTAACTGTTGAAAGGTTTGATGCAGTCACTTCTGTATACTGAATAGCAGAACCATATCCACCAGCCAATTCCTCTGAAGAAGCATCATCACCTAAAGCTAGAGAAATCGTTGCTACTTTCTGAGAACTAGCTGCATTTCTAAAGGCCGCGAGCCCCACATAGGTAAATTTAGAATTGATCAGAACCTCATAATAACCTGTAAATTCTTTAGAGGTTCCACCCTTCTTTTTCGCTACATAATTCGCCTTCTCAGCATGCCAGTTTTCAATTGCTTTTAGAAAACCTTCATAGTTCACATCTAAAGCTTCTCCCCTTATACTATTACTAGATGGAAAAGCAGTCCAGATTTCTTTTGTAGAAAGACGCTCAGGTTTTAAAGCTACTGACACCTCAGTAGCTCGTACAAAAGCAGTTTTCTCAAGATCAGTAGACCATTTAATAGGGACATACTTATCTACCAAACCTTCATCAGCTGCTTCCTTACGAATTTTATTGATTGCATCCAAAATAGCTTGTTTATTTGGAGTCAAAAATTCTCCCTTGATTCCAACCAAAACGTTGCCACTAGAAGGTTTTAGCACCTCTGAGGTCAATACATTTTCATTTTTACCATTAATAGATTGTGTTGCCACCAATCTGTCATTAGCAAAAACATCAGTTGTCAAAACTGCTCCAGCCAAGGTCAAAGCCAAGGCGCTAGCAAATACAATTTTCTTCATCTTTTTCTCCTTTTATCCCTGAGATAGGATAGGTATTTTCAATATTAAATTATATCATATTTCCCTACTCTTTGCCCGTTTCTACCAATGTCATGAGGCAAATGCTATTTCCTCCGAAAAGTAGAAGCTTCATTCTTTACTTCACAACAAGCTCATAACGTGTCTCACTAGTGAAGGTTTGACCTGCTTTGAGAATGACTTGGTCTTTGAGGTTACTGTGAATGGCATCTGGTAAAGCTTGCGCTTCAAGGGCAATCCCATTGTGCTGCACCATTGGCTGACCAGCCACAAGTACACTCTCATCCACAAAGTTCGCTGTGTAGACTACAAAGCAAGGAGCTTCTGTCTTGAAAAGCAGGAAGCGACCTGAGTTTTGGTCATAAAGGAAACCAGCATTGTCATGACCTGCAGGAAGGGCAAATGGGTGGTCCAAACCAGACACCAGCTGGATTTGCTCATCTTCTTCTGCAAAGATATCCTTCAACAAGGCACCATTGTAGATGTGTTTAATCACATCACGATTGGCGTCTGGAGTTTTGGCAGGAACACCATCGGGAGCGATTGGGTAAATGCCCTCTGTGTTTAGTTGGAAGACATGACGGTCAATCGTCTGCGTGAAATCACCAGACAAGTTGAAATAGCTGTGGTTGGTTGGATTGACCAGCGTATCCTGATCTGTTGTTACCTTGTAGCTGATTTCATAGGCACCAGTTTCTTCCAAGTGATAACTGATCCAAATCTTAAGATTCCCAGGAAATCCTCCTGTTCCATCTGTACGCTCTGTATAGAGAGTCAAGCCATGGTCTCTCACCTCGACCAATTCAAACAAGCTCGAATCCCAACCTGTTGAACCACTGTGGTTACAGTTGCTAGCATTGTTGACTTCAAGATTATAAGTCTTGCCATTAAGCTCAAATGTCGCGCCTGCAATACGGCCTGCCACAGGACCTACGCTGGCTCCATGCTTGGGACTATTGCCTACATAGCTATCAAAGTCATCAAATCCCAAGATAACATTGGCAAAATTTCCAGCCTTGTCAGGTGTGACATAGCGCAAGATGGTCGCACCATAAGTCATAACCTCAAGCTGGTAGCCACCATCCGTCTCAAAACGATAGGCCAAGACATCCTTGCCCTCAACATTTCCAAACACACGCTCTGTGTATGCTTTCATTCTGTTCTCCTTTTACTATTTCTCTCAAGCAAACAAACCATAGAAAGCCCACTGACAATCTATGGTTTATCTGGTGATTTACAAATCCTCTTGTCAAGAATTCACAAACACTGCCTTATTTTTGATATTCGTGGATGATAACACCTTGTACCACACGGTTTACGGTTCCTGTAGGAGACGGTGTGTCTGGTTTATTTTCTACTTTAAGTGAAGTCAATAGGGCAAAGAGTTGGGCATAAACGATGTATGGGAATACTCGGTAAATATCGTTCAAGACACCGCCACAACCAAGGACCACTTCTTTGACATTTTCAAGACCAAAGGCTTGATCACTCAAAAGCACAACACGGCGAGCAATCTGGTCACTAGCAACTTCACGAACCAAGTCCAAGTCGTACTTACGAGTGTAGTTTGTCGTTGTACCAAAGACCAAGACAACTGTATCTTCGTTGATCAGTGATTTTGGACCGTGACGGAAGCCGACTGGACTTTCATACATAGTCGCCACTTGGCCAGCTGTCAATTCCAAAATCTTGAGCTGAGCTTCATGAGCAAGTCCAAAGTAAGGACCCGCACCAAGGTAGATAACACGGTTAAAGTCTAGGTCAACAAGTTCTTTGACATCTTCTGCATTGTCTAGAACTTTACGGGCAAGACTAGATACAACTTCAAAACGTTCAGCTTTCACAGCAAATTCTGTAGGATCAAAAACCAAGAGAGCTGTCAACATCATAGATGTAAAGCTAGAAGTCATGGCAAAGCCAGCATCATTAGAAGCAGCTGGTTGCAAAAGCAAAAGATTGCGGTCATCACCATGGGCTTGAAGAGCCAACTCACCGTCCGCTGCACAAGTAATCGTCACTTGATAAAGCTCATCCACCAAGGCCTTGGCCAAATCAACAGTTGCCACACTTTCAGGTGAATTTCCACTACGAGCAAAAGATACAAGGACAGTCGCCACATCTTTTTTCAAATAGGTTTCTGGATTAGCAACAATATCTGTGGTCGCAATAGCATTGAAATTCCATTTGCGTTCGTCATAGACTTCCTTAAAGTAAGGTACCAAGGTATCTCCCACATAAGCAGAAGTCCCAGCACCTGTCAAGATAACCTTGATATAGCTATGTTTATCAGCAATTCCTTGTAGAAAGGCTACAATTTCTTCACGCTTTGCTTGATAAGATTCAAAAGCTTCTTTCCAGACATCAGGTTGTTGGTAGATTTCACGTGTAGTGATTTCTGCACCCAATTCGATCAAGTCTTCTTTTGTATAATGTAGCATTGAATTCCTCTTTTTCTATTAAATATGGGAATGGGAGTAAGCCCCATTCCCATGTATATTCTATATAAAATGCTCTAACGATTTTCACGTTGTCACATCGTATACTCAATGAAAATCAAAGAGTAAACTAGGAAACTAGCCGCAGGCTGTACTTGAGTACGGCAAGGCGACGTTGACGTTGTTTGAATTTGATTTTCGAAGAGTATTATTCATCTTCGTCATCATCGAAGCCCGCTAACAGGTCATTGACTTTCACAATACTTTCTGCAGCACGGCTCTTGTAGTCCGCATCTGCGCCTGTAAGGCTCGCATTGATAAATTCAATCACCATTGGAAGATTCATCCCTGCGTAAAGTTCGATGTCACGACCTTCCATGATCAAACGGCTTACCACATTACATGGTGTTCCACCGAGAAGATCCGCAAAGACTAGGAAATCATCCAATCCTTCAATAGCCGCTTCAAATTTTGCAGTAAATTCTTCTGGGCCATCTTCTGGAAGAAGAGCCACTGCATGAATATTATCTTGTGGCCCCATGATCATTTCAGTGCTACCTTTAAGTTCTTCACAGAATCGACCATGACTCACCAAAATTAATGATTTCGTCATAAATTATGCGCCCATTCCAAGTACAAATTTACCAAAGGCAGAAAGAGCCAAAGCAAGTACGATAATAATACCGATAGCTTTAGTAGAGGTCATACCTTTCTTACCAAGCAACCAGAAGATAAAGGCAGTAAAGATTGCTGGAAGCAAACGTGGGAAGATTTGGTTCAAGATGTCTTGGAAATCAATCATCTTTTCACCGATTGGCAACTTGTAAGAAATTTCAAAGTTGATCATTGTTGCTACAAGAGCACCCATCATGAAGACACCAAGTACAGATGCAGCGTCAATCAAAGCTGTCAAGGTACTTTGCATATTGTTGATAAGGTTAACCCCTTCTTTGTAGGCAAATTCCAACTGTTTCCAACGGAAGATATCATACGCTACTGCAACTGCAATCCAAAGGAAGATACCCCAAGGTTGACCACCGATAGCCATAGTTGCTGCGATAGATCCCATGATCGCAGGTACAAGTGAACCAAAGATTGTATCTCCAAGAGGAGCGAATGGTCCCATCAAACCTGTCTTGATACCATTAACGGCGTCTTTTGAACCCACACCATCTTTTTCTTCCATGGCAAGGTCAAAACCAGCGATAATGGTGTGGAAGAATGGTGAAGTATTGAAGAATTGAGTATGAACTTTCATCATTTCTTTCAATTCAGGAGTTCCATCCCCATACATTTTACGCAATTGAGGCAAGATCATGTAAAGGTAACCAGAAGCTTGCATACGTTCGTAGTTCCAACCCAATTGGAAAGTAAACAAGCTACGTTTGTTGATTTGATTAAAATCTTCTTTTGTAAGTTTGTAATTAGAATTCGTCATCTTCGATTTCCCCACTTTCTGATGGTGTAGAAGGTTCTGCTACAGCTACTTTTTGGCTATTTTTGAAGTGAAGCACTGCAAGGAAGATACCTACGATAGAGATACCAATCATAGACAAACCTTTGAAGTTGTTCACGAAACCAATTTTTTCAGCAACATCTTTCGGTAGAGTACCTACGATACCAGCAACAGCGCCACCAAGACCTGTTACATATGAGTAAAGAACAGTCAACATAGCTGTCAAACCAAATCCCATTGCAAGGTAGTGAAGGTTACGTTTAACTGGAAGGTAACGAAGCAAGATTGCAAATCCAAGACCTGGAAGCATACGTCCTGCAAGTGTCAAACCATCTGCAACCCACTGGTATTTTGTAACGAAGTCTACTACGTGTTGTACAAATTCACCACCAAATGCAAGCGCGAAGAAGACTGGAAGGGCACGAGATAAAGCCCAAGGAATCGCACCAAGTAGGTAGTTACGTTCAATACCTTTGTAATCAAAGCGTTCGATTGCCGCATCCACACGGTGAGCAAAGAAGGTAGTAGTCATACGACCAAGAACGTCGAAGTAAGTCAAGAGAGCTGCTACTGGCACAGCGATTGTTGTGATCGCAAGTGCTGTATCAATTCCTTGTGAAACAGAGAAGGCTGTCGCAAGAACCGCACCAGAAGTTGCGTCGATACGAGAAGCACCACCGAAGGTACCAACCCCAAGAACGAACAGTTGCAAGTTACCACCGATAAGCAGACCAGTAGTCACATCTCCCATAATTAAACCAGTAATGAAACCAGCAAATACAGGGGAACCTGCAGATGAAACGATCGTCAACTCATCACAGATTTGATAAGCTGAGTACAAAGTGAGAAGTAAAATTTGCCACCATTGTATCATAACAATGACCTCCTAAAAATTTTTTCCTATTTTAATAAGCTCAAAAAGTCTGAAATTGGATCATTTGGAACCATTTGAGCAGTAAGTTTAACACCTTTTTCTGCCAATTTGTGGAAGTCTTCCACATCCTTGTCTACTACGTTGATAGAACGTGTGATGGGTCGAGTTTCTGGTGTCTGAGACATATTCCCAACATTAAGGGTTTCAAGTGGTACACCTGCTTCTACCAAACCAAGGAAACGGTCTGGTTTACGAGCCACGATAAAGAGACGTTGGCTATCGTATTTACCAGCAAGAATATTGGCTGCCGCTTTTTCAATTGGCAAAATACTCAATTTTACACCTGGTGGTGTCGCAAGTTTCAAACCACTCTTTTCAACGTCATTGTTGACAACTTCGTCATCCACAACCATAATACGTGAAACATTTAGTTTTCCAGCCCAAAGATTGGCTACTTGTCCGTGGATCAAACGTCCATCGATACGGCATCCTACAATTGTCATAAGTTTTCCCCCTTTATATGTTTTAGTGTAGGTTTTCGAGTTAAATGAATCTCTTCTTTATATTCACCCTCTGTCTCAAAGATAATAATGCGGTTTGCACCTTCCTTGAGGTAGCTATGAGGGATATAAAGCGAGAGGGTCGGGCCGACGTTCCAAAAACGTCCTAGATTCTGCCCATTGACAAAGGCAACTCCCTTACCAAACTCAGACAAGTCTAGGTAAGTATCTTTTGGCTCTTGGACTGTAAAGTCATAAGCGTAAAAGGCTGGTTGCCCTTCTGTCCATCCTTTTGAAAAATCAATTTTCTCAGGATTGTCTAGTGGGAGTGGATAGTGTTTCCAGTTTAGTAAGAAGTGCAAATCCTTACAAACCCCTGTCCGAATTCCCTTACGTTGCGTATCCGCTAAGAACTTGTGTCCATAGTTGACACGTCCCATATTTTCTACCAAGATATCTAGCCTAGATAGCGCTTTCTTTTCACCTTGATAAAAAATATCTTCCCCAATCTCTGTCTGATATTGGGTTTCGACCCACTGACCATCGACATAAAGCTGAGCCCTATCTCGACCATCAATGATACGAAGTCTTTCTTCTTCTGCATCCCAGTTTGTTTCTGTTCGATAGAGTAGATAGCCATAGCTTTGTCCCAACTCCTCCATCTTTTTAGGATAGAGGCTTTCTACTGAACTTGACAAGCTATCCAGGGTTTCAAACAAGGAAACTTTTTCAACTAGTGGAATAGCATCCAACTCCATACTCTCTTTGTAGAGTGGTTCCAGCTGCGTATACTCTGGAAAATGTGTTGCCATCATCTTCTTGACTGCCAGATATTTGGCAGTTGGATTTCCTTCCTCATCAAGAAGGGCATCGTAATCATAAGATGTAACTTGTGGCAAATCCAGAGTTCCTCGAGCCGAGCAACCATTCATGAAACCAAAGTTTGTACCACCATGGAACATGTAAAGATTGATAGAGCCTTGTTCCAAAACCTCTCGAACTGCATCTGCCAATTCTTTGGGATCCCGTGTGATAATCGGTTCTTTCCAACGATTGAACCAGCCATCCCAGAACTCCATACACATGAGCGGCCATTTCTTGCCATGTTCATCAAAGAATTCCTGCATCTGTGAAAAGTTGTACGGAGCTTTAGAACCAAAATTCCCTGTCACAAAGAGATCATCTTCGATCAAAGTTCCAGCTTTCAGAGTAGCTCGCCATGGACCATCTGATGTAAAGAGGGGACAGGTTACGCCACGCTCTTCCATCAACTGTCGAATTGCTCTCAGATAAGCCTTATCTTCTCCATAAGAACCATATTCATTTTCAACCTGCATCATGAGGATATTGCCACCATTGTCCAACAAATG
This sequence comes from Streptococcus humanilactis, assembly GCF_019448275.1. GTDB lineage: Bacteria > Bacillota > Bacilli > Lactobacillales > Streptococcaceae > Streptococcus > Streptococcus humanilactis. Next base: position 91,530 of record NZ_JAHXBZ010000005.1, read on the forward strand.
TGGCACCAACCGTGACAAGAGCTGGTCATAGTAGCGACCGACAGCTTCAATATAAGCAGGATCTGAGGAACGAAGCCTCATATCTTTGGTTAAAAGCCAAGCTGGTAAGCCACCGAATTCCCACTCCGCACAGATGAAGGGAGAGGGACGAACGATAGCGTAGAGACCCAAATCTTGTGCTGTCTGAAGAAATCGCTCCAAATCCAGAGCTCCTTCAAAGTGAAACTCACCCTCACGAGGCTCATGTAAATTCCAAGCTACATAAGTTTCTACTGTATTAAAACCAAGAGCCTTCAAGTTATAGAGCGAATGATACCAATCTTCTGGAGGAACCCTAAAATAATGAATGGCGCCAGATAAAATCTTAAATGATTTTCCATCGAGATAAAAATCATCTCGTATCTCAAATCGTGTCATATTCTTACCTTCTGACAACTAAAGTTTACGCTTTCATTTGTTGATATAGTAAATATATCTCAATATCTTACATTTGTCAATAGCTTTTCACAATTTTTTTCATTTTTCCCCAACTTTTACACAAAAAACTTATAAAGATATAGAATTTACAGACATATAGCTTCAAACAGGTGGCATGTATAAAAATGTATAAAATCTCCTATTTTTTATGTAAATTAACCTTATAGCCTATTATTCTAATTTTTTTATTCAAAAGACTACTATTCTTTCTAGTTTTATGGTAAAATCTTTAACGGAGAAGGAAAATCGAGGTAAAAATATGGCAATTCCAAAGTATCAATATATAAAAGATGAATTAAAGAACAAAATCATTTCTGGCCAATTCGCTAGTGGAGATAAATTTTACACTGAAGCTGAATTGATTGCAATGTATGATGTAAGTTCTATCACAGTTGTCCGCGCCTTAAACGACCTTGCCAAAGACGGCTATATTGTCCGCCAACAAGGAAAGGGTACATTCGTTTCACGCGCACGCAAACACAAACTCGTAGAGTTTTCAGATGTAGAAGTTTTTGAAACTAAAGATGATAAAGTGACCGTCCTTTCTATTGAGCGTGGAAACAAACTAAGCTACTTAGAAAAACTTGGACTACGCGGTAACCAATTCTACTACAAGATTGAACGTGTACGCGAAACAAATGGTGTCGTATACATCTATCATACATCTTATATTCCAGAACAATACATCAACGCAAATTATCCAAATCTTGAATATTATAGCTCTATCTATAACCGTTTCAAATTGGATTATCACATCCACATGAATGATGAACATTTTGAAGAAATCAATGAAATAGCATTTCCAACTCCAGAACATGCGGCTTCAGTCCTCGGAGTCGATGAACAATTCCCTAGCGTTTTACAAACCAAGACTACTAAATTAGAGTCTACTGGTCAGGTTCTCGCTTACAGCGAAACATATAAACGCGCAGATTACTACAAAATCAAATTCATTTCATGTGACCGTGATCACTAAGAAGAAAGCCTGAGCCTCATCGCTTGGGCTTTTTTCTATGATTATTATATCCCATCAAAACTGTATTTTCTATATGTCAATGAAGATAGATTAAATTTGTTTAAATTTTACTAAAATATAGGGAATCTTTTTAGCAAAAAAGCTTTAATAAACAAGAAAAATCGAAGTTCTTCTACTCCAGTAAATAGAGTAATAGAACTTCGATTTTATTTTAATTATCCTAAACCAAGACGTTCAAAGATATCATCCACTCGTTTAGTGTAATAAAGAGGGTTGAAGATTTCATCGATTTCTTCTTGAGTGAGGCGTGAGGTCACTTCTGGATCTGCTTCTAGAAGTGGTTTAAAGTCGACTTGATTGTCCCAAGAGTAGGCCGTTTTTGGTTGCACCAAGTCATAGGCTTGCTCACGGGTCATGCCTTTTTCAATCAATGTCAACATAGCGCGTTGGCTGAAAATCAAACCAAATGTCGAGTTCATGTTGCGGATCATGTTTTCTGGGAAGACCGTCAAGTTCTTGACGATATTTCCAAAACGGTTGAGCATGTAGTCAATCAAGATGGTTGTATCCGGTGTGATGATGCGCTCAGCTGATGAGTGAGAGATATCACGTTCATGCCAGAGAGCAACATTTTCATAGGCTGTAATCATGTGACCACGAATAACACGCGCAAGACCTGTCATGTTCTCAGAACCGATAGGGTTGCGTTTATGAGGCATTGCAGATGAACCTTTTTGTCCCTTGGCAAAGAACTCTTCCACTTCGCGTTGTTCTGATTTTTGAAGACCACGGATCTCCGTTGCCATACGTTCGATGGAAGTTGCGATGCTAGCAAGAACTGCAAAGTACTCAGCATGAAGGTCACGAGGAAGGACCTGTGTAGAGATTTCTTGAGCACGGATACCCAATTTGTCGCAGACATATTGCTCTACGAATGGTGGGATGTTGGCGAAGTTTCCAACCGCACCAGAAATCTTACCAGCTTCCACTCCAGCAGCCGCATGCTCGAAACGTTCGATGTTGCGCTTCATTTCGCTGTACCAAGTCGCCAATTTAAGACCAAAAGTTGTAGGCTCAGCGTGTACCCCGTGGGTACGACCCATCATGATGGTAAACTTGTGCTCCTTAGCCTTATCAGCGATGATGTTGGTGAAGTTTTCAAGGTCACGACGGATGATGTCGTTGGCCTGCTTGTAAAGATAACCATAGGCCGTATCCACCACGTCAGTAGAAGTTAAACCATAGTGGACCCACTTACGCTCTTCACCAAGCGTTTCAGAAACCGCACGCGTGAAAGCCACTACATCATGGCGAGTCTCCTGCTCGATTTCCAAAATACGGTCGATGTCAAAGTCCGCCTTCTCGCGAATCAAAGCCACATCTTCCTTAGGGATTTCCCCCAACTCAGCCCATGCTTCGTCAGCGAGGATTTCCACCTCAAGCCAAGCACGGTATTTATTTTCTTCACTCCAAATGTTCGCCATCTCAGGGCGAGAGTAACGGTTAATCATTATTTGCTCTCCTTACATTGTTAAGTCTAATACTGTCATAAAAACATTTTTATGAAATTCCCATCCTTAGAGTTATTTCTTTTCTCCATATTCTCAAGCAAATGTTTTTCCGTCTCAGGTGACCAATAAATTATCAACTTATCCTTAGCTCTAGTAACTGCCGTGTAAAAAATACTGTGGGTTATATTCTCCTCAGATTCATTTGTGATAACAACTTTCACAGAATCATACTCTAAACCTTGAGCTTTATGAATTGAAGTTGCGTAGGCAATTTGAAACGGTACTACTGTAGTAGGATCATTAGAGTCAAAATCCGTACTTTTGTATTTATTTACTAAAAATCGAATAACTGTCTTGCCATCTTCGTCATTCCCAATAAAGTCAATATCTGAACAACTAGTAACATCAAGGGAGGTGAGCGACAAATCTTTAAGCTTTATATCAAATGTGATAGAATGATCTTCAATTTTTATATCATGAATAGTCCCTTTGATATTATTATATATTAGAGGAGAAAATCTCGGTGAATCATTAAATAGGATAGGATCACCGACTTTATACTCCGCTGAACCCCAAGGTATACTTGTAGAGGGATTTTGAGCTTGCATAAATGTATTTATATTATTTACTCCATATAGCCCATCATAATTTAAGCAAAGAACCACCTCATCTTGATTGGTCGAGGAGAATAGGGATGGGTCTAGATTACTAGAAAAATTATTTCTTGATAGATGTTCTAAAATATCCCTATCATTATTCCTTATTTTATCCCATACTATTAACAAATTTTCTTTATCAGTTCTATATGTATTAGTTAACTCATACCTGCTGTTTGTTATATGGTATTGTGCAATATCAAACCAATTACCAAACCGAATCGACTCTATTTGATAAGTATCACCTACAACAATTAGAAGTTCAAACTCTATATTTCCCAGAACTTTTCTAAAATCAGAATTACTAATTGTACTACTCTCATCAACTATCAATACATCGCACTTCAACATTCCCTGCCTTATTATCTTAGCCACTGTACTAAATTCTGAATTTGGAGCATCAACTTTTCTTTTTAAGTTATCTACAGCAGTGTTTGTATTAGCTAAAAATAATTTATTTTTTGCTGAGAAGTAATTTGAAATATAGTTTATTAACGTTGATTTCCCAGTCCCTGCAGCACCATAAATTAAGGCTACTTTAGACTCTTCAAACATCTTGATCAAACAATCTCTTTTAACATCGTCATCAATAGTTCCTGGTCTTTTTTGCAACCATGATTGAACCGAATACGAATAACCCTTGACACCGCCTGCGGCCAATTTCTTTAATCTATTTATTATATATACAACATCATCTTTATAGCCCTTAATGAACACATGTCCTTTTTCTAAGAGTAATTTTCTATGTTGGTGCGTACGATACAATTTAGAATTATATATTCGTATCAAATCAGAAATATTTTTAAAATCCGTGATTTCTTTTATGGGGGTAAAAAGCTGTCCTCTAATTTCCGAATTGTTCTTTATAAATCTGGCAAATAGTTCATCCTCTTTTTCCTCTGACGGCATACAAGCCAAAAGATCTGATAATCTGGGATTATGATTTTTTAAGCTAGAATCAAATGGAATCTTATCAAACGGTATACATTTCCAATCTAATCTTAAATGAGATAACTGAGGGTTCCCGCCTTTCAAAAACTTTTCAGGAGCATACTGCTCCTTTAAAATTTTATTATTCATAGAAAACAATAGATATCTGATGACATTTGCGCCACCTTGCTCATTTCTTATTAATTCTCTAACTCTATCTAAAAGTAAAAATATTCTTGGTTGCCTAGTATCTTTCAAAATTATCTTCTTCGCTGCAATATAAAGACTATCACTTAGTTCGATCAAAGTAACTAAGTTCATCCTATATTGGCGTATAAATTTCATTAAATTTTGATATTCTTTATACGACGTTTGAATGTCAGGTATATCAAATCTCAATATATCTCTTAGTTTATTAAACTCACATGGTCTAATTGAAACCTCCCAATTATCTATAATTAGAATGGGCATTGTTATTCCTAAAATATCAATATTTACTTTTTTTACCCATAACAATGTTGCATAATTAGATAAGATATATTTATCCGTAAACGCAATTAGTCTATCTAATTTTGATGACTGATCATTCGCAATAGAGTATGTTACTTCATAGTAAACTCTATTGTTTATAAAAAACGGCTTTACTTTGTGAATATAATACCTATCACTGTATGAAACTCTTTCAAAACCAATTGTTGAATCATTTATTACTTTAGAAATTGATTTATAGTACTCAGTTAATTGTGAATCTTGATACATAGGAAACTTAGCCAAATTATGTAAAACATCAAAATCTAAATTCTCTTTTAAATAATTCTTAATTTGCAATAAGTAACTATAGTATTTTAACATTAGTCTTTCTGAATTATTTTCATCTAAAGTATAATGAGAAGCAGAAATTTGTAATAATTCATGAAACTCTCTAATAAAAACATATTTAGAATTTTTAAAAATATGTCTTATTCCAGATTCTATATTGTGATAAGATACATCTGCATCCTTATTCTGATCGACACAATAAAGTTTCAGGGAGATATGTTCCACAAAATTTCTGAGTTGAGATAACATATTCTGGGATAGAAAACCTCGGTCCTCTATTTGAGCAATATTTCGACATAAGACATTATCTATATTTAAAATAGCAGTATTTAAATCTGTCATAGAAGCCTACTTTCACTTAAATATTATCATAATAAAAAATTTGAGTTTGATATAGAAAAACTTAACTAGTTATTAGTTAAAACTTTTTCTTTGATACTGAATCTCACACATATTTAACTTTAATTACAAGTTATATCTTCTCTATCACTAAAAACTGACACATAAATCATCTATCTTGCTATTATGCTTCCCTTCCCAGATCATACTGCCAACTACACTTTTTGTTTTCATATTTTTACTCAAATTCTTCTTTCCCAATCCACACAGATGGGTAGTGATCCAGTGTATTCAAATCCGTATCTAACGGTAGATCATAGATAGCTAAATAGTTTTCAGGGTGTTGTGCAACTAACTCTTCATACTTAGCTTTCACTTTTTCATGATCGCTACTAGCATACAAGACTTCGACGACTGCTCCAGTCTTATCCTTTTCAACAAATGCGTTGACAATGAGTTGTATCATATAATTGATAAAGTCTGTAGTCCGTATTCAGTTTTTTGTGAATACGAGTACCCTTGTTCCTTTCTTTTTATAAGATTAATAATTAACGCTCCAAGTTAAATTTAGATTAACTCAGTATTATATATTTGCTAGTCACAATAGTTTTATAAAATATAAAACGAAATCTATATTATGAACCGATAAAACCACAACTAAAAAAGAGAAGTCTGAATAATGTTATCTTGCTTATTAGTTGTTACAATAGTTTTATTGGTTGTAATCCGACTGTATTTTTTATTTACTTTTTCTTTTATTGATTGCATTTCTTTATCAAATTCAAATATGCTATCTAACGAGTAAAGAGGAAAAGCTTTTTTTTCTGCTAACAATTGTTGATTTAAAGAAATAGCGGAATCATTTGAAAAATATACTTGCCATCCCTTGCCATTCTTAAAGAGAGTATGATCAAGAACGGCTAATACTCTATCTTGTTCTAATGCTTTATAGGTTGCATGTCTGCTTCCGCCACTATTTGATGATTCGATAGTAATTGTTCCTAAACTCATACCACTTTGCCATTCATCTCGTTCAACCAAATAGCTAGGCCTTAAAGTTGTTCCAATAGGATATTCAGATACCAGGGTTCCACCATTACGTAAAATGTCATCAGCTAGTGGACGGTTTACTTTAGGATAAATTGGAACATCTAATCCATGAGCTAAAATAGCTATAGTTTTACCATTTGTAATACTTGCCATTTCATGAGCCAAGGAGTCACATCCTACAGCTAGTCCACTGACCACTGTGTAATCTAATTTAGATAACTGCTCTGTAATCCTTGAAGTCATCTTTTGGGCAAAAACACTTGGTTGCCTAGTGCCAATTACTGCTACTTTTTTAGTATCTGTGAGTAACTTTATATTCCCTTTAACAAATAATACTAGTGGTTTCTTAGGTAAAACAGCTAGCTCTTTAGGATACTCGGCATCATTAAAATTAATCGTAGCTATTTTCTTTTCTAAACTATTATCAATAATTTCTTTCGCTTTATTACATTGAAAATCCCAATTTGACTTAGTCAAATCAGTTTTAATTAAATTTTTTAGCTGACTAATCTTACTACCAGAAATATCCTCAAAAGTGAAGTCATAACTTCCTCTTTTAGAAAAAACATCTTCTAAAAAATCAGCAATTCTTTTTCTTCCCATCCCTTTGAGCCCACTCAAGGCAATAATTTTAGTACTTAAGTCATAATTCTCTATCATGTTTTTCTACTTTTTTTAAAATTAGTTGTCATCAAAATTAATTTGGGGTTCTGCAACTAAAGAAATGCCATTATCAAAATCCCTTAATGAGTACATCCCTGAAGTATTCTTCTTCAGAAAATCCAATAATTGTTCTGGATTATGAAACACATGATCCGCACCATAGTCTCGACCAAATCTATAGTGGATTCCCCATGTAACTAAGACTGTTTCAAGTCCAGCTGCTTTATATGCAATAATATCATTTTTGGTATTTCCTATTCCAATAATTCGTGTAGGCTCTATCGTATCTAGAGTAAGTCCCACCCCATTTTTAATTGTTTCAGGAGATGGTTTCAAATATTTGATTGTATAATCATCAATTTTTGTTTCAAAAGTCGGAACCAGCCAACAACATTTTTCATAGTTAGTATATTCACCGTTAGTTTTATAACTAACATATTGGCACCCATCACCCTCGTCCTTAGGAAAAATTTTCTTTCTTAATTTCTCTTGATAAAATAGTTTTTCCATCAAATAATATCTATTTGATATAATTTCATAAATCATTCCATCATTAGCAAGAAACTCAAATATCTCTTCCAAACCTGGATAAATAGAATATATTGGGGAGGCTCTATAAAAAGTTTCCCCATTTTTGAAATATTTGTTTCCTTTCTTAAGCTTCATCTTATCGTTGATTGTGCTTTCAAATTCTACATTCCTTTTTCTTGAATCAACAATTGTCTCATCAAAGTCCCAAATTATTAAATCTATTTGAGAATTTGATCTAAAATTTTCAAAGTGCTCATATTTCTCAACAATACTATTCCATTTCTCGACCTTTTGATGTTTATAAAGAGAATAATTCACAATTTTTTCTTTTGGAACTCCTTTATTGATAAGATATTTATCAACCATTCTAAAAGAACTTCCGGTAGTTGTCACATCGTCAATTACGACTACAAAGTCAAATTTCTCCCACCAAAATTCACCTACTCCTTGCAATTCTAATCCTTTTGTAATCTCATCAAATAAAATTTGACGTTTACCATTCTCTATATGAGTCTTATCCTTTGTTATGGTTCTTATTAACTCAATTTCTTGATTAGGATTCATTATCTTGGCTAAAATTTGAGGAATATTATAGACTCCACACTCAGAACTAGGAATCCCCAAATAGCATATTTTATTATATTCCAAATTTACAAATTCTTGAAATCTTTTTTCAAATTCATTGAATTTAGTTTCTAATTTTTGTAAATCAAACTTATTATTAAAATCAAATTTTTGTTCTCCATTTGATTGATTACGTTCAGCAAGAAGTGTTTTATCAACAATTGAATACTTTGTTTTTACCAGATAAAAGTTATTCTGCTGCTCAAATTCCATGTTTTGTTCTCGATTAAATAGAGAACCATAAAAAATTGGTAGTGGCAGACCTTCTTCAACAAAATCAAACTGATGAATATTAAATGATTTCATCAATTCCTGTTCATATATTTTATTATCAAATGTCATATATAGTTGTTTCTCCTAAAAATCTATCCCTTTCCCAAACTCTCCCACACTATCCGGCACATCACTAAACAAAGTCACGTGTCCTATCTTGCGGTTGTGCTTTGTTTCTATTTTACCATACATGTGGAGGTAGGCGCTTGGATTTTCTGTGACATATTTTTCAGCAACCTCGACGTGTTGGCCGAGGACATTGAGCATGACAGCTGGCGCATGTAGTTTGATGTCTGGCAATGGTGCTCCTAGAACGCCTAAAATGTGGGTATCAAACTGGGAAAAATCGCAAGCTTCAATCGAGTAGTGACCTGAATTGTGTGGACGTGGCGCAATTTCATTGACCACGATATCATCAGCTGTCGCAAACATTTCCACGCAAAGAGTTCCAGACAGGTTCAATTGTTCTGCGATGTGTACTGCCATAGCTTTGGCTTTTTTAGCTAGACTTTCTGAAATGCGAGCAGGCACAATGGTTTTTGAAAGAATGTTGTTGCGGTGGATATTTTCCTGAACTGGGAAAACCGTCACGTCCTTGCCATTTCCTGACACGATGACAGAAATTTCAAGGTCAAAGTTGACGAACTCTTCCAAAACGCAGTCTGCTGAGTCGGCTAGTGCACGGGCTTCTCCCAAGTCTGCTTCCGAGCGAATGACTTTTTGTCCATGCCCATCGTAGCCACCGGTAGCAGTCTTTAGGACATAATTTTTAGAAAGGTCAATATCTTCCAAATCTTGGCTTGAGGTCACAACCTTGTAAGGTGCCACAGTGACTTGAGCCTTGTTTGAGAGAAAGTCCTTTTCAAAAATACGATTTTGCGAAATGCGGAGCAGGTCGGTCCCTTGAGGGAGTTGTCCTTCCTTGATAACCGCATCCAAACCATCAGCATCGACATTTTCAAACTCATAGGTCAGGACATCACAACGCTCAGTCAGCTGACGAAGGGCGTTCACATCATTATAAGGTGCCACGATGATTTCCGCTACACGAGAGGCTGGGCAATCCGCTGCAGGGTCAAGCGCAATAACCTTGTGCCCCATGTAGATAGCAGAAATGGCCATCATCTGACCGAGCTGGCCACCACCGATGATTCCGATTGTTTTAGATGAGCTCATTTGTAGACTCCTCTGCGATTTTTCCTTGCTCTTCTGCGAAATCTACCAAAGCTGTCGCGATAGCCTGATCTTCTACTGAAAGGAGACGGAGGGCAAAGAGGGCCGCATTAGTCGCACCTGCTTCACCGATAGCCATAGTCGCAACCGGTACGCCACCCGGCATCTGCACGATAGAGTAGAGTGAATCCACGCCACTAAGGGCACGCGATTTGACAGGCACCCCGATGACAGGAAGGGTTGTTTTAGCTGCGACCATACCTGGCAAATGGGCTGCGCCACCAGCACCTGCGATAATGGCCTTGATGCCACGGCTACGAGCCTCCTCCGCATGTCTGAACATGAGGTCTGGTGTACGGTGGGCAGAAACAACTTTCTTTTCGTAGGCTACACCGAAGCGGTCTAGGACTTCTGCTGTTTTTTGCATGGTTGCCCAGTCTGATTTTGAGCCCATGATAATGGAAATTACGGGTTTCATTTCTTCTCCTTTTTCTTCTTTTTCAACAATCACCTTAGGTTGTGAGGGACGGCAGCAGCCACCAAAGGTGTCTCATGCCTAAATCGGAAGTCCAAGGTCTTCCAATTTCCCTGAACGATTGGATTGTCATTCAATCGTTCTTTCACAACAGCGGTGATTGTTCTATATTAGATCGCTAACGCTCGCAAATCAAACGACCATTATCGTGTTTGGCGACTGCGTCGCTTTTTCTTATATCTTTATCTAATTGCCTTGCTTCCGATATCTGTTCGGTAAAAGAGGCCTTCTGTTTTTTGTTGGGCGAGTTCTTGGTAGATGGTGTCTTGAGTTTCTTTGACAGTATCTGCTGTGGTGACGAGCATATAGACACGTCCGCCGTTTGATAGCAGTGCTCTGCTATTTTCCGCAAACTTAGCCCCTGCATAATAGGTGATAATGTCACCTTCTGTCTTGGCTGGTAACTTGACACCTTTTTCATAGTCTAGCGGATAACCGTTGGATGCGACAACCACACCCAGAGTCACACCCTTGTCCGTCCAGGTGATGTTTGGCTCCTTGCCATCGAGGATATCCGTAATATTTTGTGCAAAGTCAGATGTTAAACGAGGCAAGATGATTTGCGTTTCAGGATCTCCAAAACGAGCGTTGAACTCGATGACCTTAGGTCCATCAGCTGTCAAGATAAGCCCTGCGTAAAGGATACCCAGATAAGGGCGACCTTCTTTAATCATCCCTTCGAGGACTGTCTTGACAATGGTGTCAACCGCTGTATCAACTACACTCTGTGGTAAGTGTGGAACTGGCGCATAGGCACCCATCCCCCCCGTGTTAGGCCCCTTATCGCCATTATAGGCACGTTTGTGGTCCTGAGCTGTTGGCATGATGTAGAACTTATCACCATTGACAAAGGCAAAGAGTGAAAATTCCTCTCCTTCAAGGAATTCCTCAATAACCACACGCGCACCTGAGTCACCAAATTTATTGTCCAAAAGCATCTCGTGAGCGGCTTCGACCGCTTGCTCAACCGTCTCCGCAACGACGACACCCTTACCAAGCGCCAAGCCATCCGCCTTGACTACGATAGGCGCACCCTGCTTTTCGATATAAGCCTTGGCTTCCTCGAAATCTGAAAATGTGCCATAGGCTGCTGTCGGAACGCCATATTTGACCATGATTTCCTTAGCAAAATCTTTGGACCACTCTAGCTCTGCCGCCAATCTTGTCGGACCAAAGGCTTTGAGACCAGCTGCATTAAAATCATCCACGATACCAGCAGCAAGGGCATCATCTGGACCGATAAAGGTCCAAGCAATATCGTTGGCCTTTGCGAAGTCAATCAATTTAGAATATTCGGAAATAGAGGTATTTACCAATTCCAGACCATCCAGAGTCATCCCATCATTCCCAGGAGCTACAAAGACCTTTTCAACGTCTTTTGATTCAAGCAACTTCTTAGCAATCGCATGTTCACGACCACCCGAACCGACAACTAACAGCTTCATTTCTCAACCTCTTTTGCGAATTATTTAATAACATTATATCATAAACGTTCGTTTTAATCTTGTTTCACTCCGCATTTTTACGCAAAAAAGAGTCTGGGACAAAAAGATTTTGATTTTAGGAATTCTTTATTATAAATTTTAAAAATCGATAGATTAGACAAAAAAGCGAACAAGACAGAATTCTGAGTGTCAGATAACTTGTTTTGTTCGCTTTTTATATTTAAGGTTAGACTTTTATCCCAGACTCTTTACGTTCTTAATGTCTAAAATGTCTCACTCCGTTATATATTCCTCTTTCAACACTTTAGCAATGTTCGGTTCCAATAAATTAATAAAATACCTTTTCAAATTTAAAATATTATCAACCTGTTCTTTATCTAACCTAAAAGAACGACCCGTTTGAGGCTCCTTTAATGTACGTAATAAATCTTTGCCAGTTGGCCACACTAATTTTCTTGCCTGAGGTTGAAAAGGGCTTACTCCCGTTCCTGGCATTGTTCCCCCAATAAATCCATTTGAATTTGCCGTACTTGAACTTTTGTTTATCAATGTAATAGTAGCAAATCCTAACGAATCTTCGCCAAATACAACAATAATGAACGGACGAATATCATACTCTGATTCACTATTAGAATAATAATTAAGCTCTTTTTCAATTCCATATTCATACTTGTTATTTTTAAAAATATTTTTCTTTAGTTTAACCACTGTTAAATCATCATCATTTAGCGAATGCTCTTTACTATTAAATTCTATCAGATTATCATTCTTTGAAAAAAGCATAAATACATCTGGATTTGGTCCAAATTCTCCTTCGAATGCTATCGAAGAGAAGGCATAAAAACCATGCTTGTAATCACCTCTAAGTTCCCATGACATAGTACTTTGACCCGCAAAAGGAAAATGTATATTATCAATCCTGCTTTTTCTGATATATCTCTTTTTATTTATAACATTTATAAATTCTCTAAAATCTGGACTAATTCCAATGGTTGGTCCTGATAATGACATCCCTATATTTAACGACATCTTAACTTCTCCATTCTATTGATTTACCTAATTATATAAAAATACCAGGTTCTTCTATAAACCTCATTTTTCAATGTCTAAAATGTCTCACGCCTGTGAAGACCATAGTCAGGCCATATTTGTCAGCGGCTTCGATAGACTCTTGGTCACGGACCGATCCACCGGGCTGGATGATGGCCTTGATACCTGCTTTGGCGATTTCTTCCACATTATCCGCAAATGGGAAGAAGGCATCCGAAGCAAGCACAGCGCCGTCAAGACGGTCTTTGGCTTGGTCAATGGCAATACGAACAGAAGCCACACGGTTAGTCTGACCTGGGCCAACACCCAGTGTCATGTGCTCATTGGTGATGATGATACCGTTTGATTTGACGTACTTGATAGCCTTCCAAGCGAACTCAAGAGCTGTCGTTTCTGTCTCAGTTGGTTGGCGTTTGGTCACCACTTGCCAATCGGCTGGGCTTTCCTTGACCACATCTTGGTTTTGCACCAGAAGTCCACCAACTACACCTGTGTATTCTGCTTCCACTTCACTAGCCTCTTGAGCATCAAATGGCAAGGCAAGGATACGCAAGTTTTTCTTTTTGTTGGTCAAAATGGCTAGCGCCTCATCCGTATAGCTTGGTGCAATGATGATTTCAAGGAAAACTCCATGCATCTTCTCAGCTGTCGCAGCATCCACCTCACGGTTGAGAACGACAATCCCACCAAAGATAGACACTAGGTCAGACTCATAAGCGTAGTCCCAAGCAGTCTCGATGTCATCAGCCTGACCGATTCCACATGGGTTCATGTGTTTGAGAGCCACAACGGTTGGACGGTCTTTAAAGTCACGGATGATACGAATGGCCGCATCAGCGTCACGGATATTATTGAATGACAATTCTTTCCCATTGAGCTGTTTAGCCGAAGCAATCGAGTAGTCTGTTGGCAAAGCTTTTTGGTAGAAATCCGCGTCTTGTTGAGGGTTCTCACCGTAACGCATAGCTTGTTTGAGATCATAGGTTAAAGTGAGCTTTTCAGGTTTGCTTTCACCCACTTGAGCTGTGAAATACTCTGCAATCAAGGCGTCATAAGCCGCTGTGTGACGGAAAACTTTAGCTGCCAAACGTTGGCGAGTTTCATAAGTAGTTTCACCTGTGGCTGACAACTCATCCAAAACCACTGCATAGTCAGCAGGGTCTACCACAACCGTCACGCTGGCATGGTTTTTAGCTGCTGAACGAAGCATAGATGGCCCACCGATATCGATATTCTCCACCGCATCAGCATAAGTCACATCTGGTTTGAGAATGGTTTCCTTGAATGGATAGAGGTTGACCACAACAAGGTCAATAAGCTCAATTTGGTTCTCCTTAGCAGCCTCTAGGTGGCTATCCAAGTCACGACGAGCGAGGAGCCCACCATGGATATTTGGGTGAAGAGTCTTGACGCGACCGTCCATCATCTCTGGAAAACCAGTCACGTCATCGATGGCAATAGTCTCTATCCCAGCATCGTCAAGGGCAACCTTTGTCCCACCTGTCGAGATAATATCCCAACCAAGTTTTTTAAGTTCTTGGGCAAATTCAACAATGCCCACTTTGTCTGAGACGCTGATTAAGGCGCGTTTAGTCATTATATTCTCCTTTTTAATCATTAGTTAAACACCAATTAAATGCAGTAACAGTAAAACAAGATAAGCAAAACCAAGGCTAAGCATACCTAAGATATTGATCCATTTTCTAGTCTGTGATTTGAACACTCTTATAAACATTTGATAAATCAGTAAGCCTACACAAACACCTAGCGTATTTAAAGCCAAATCCGTTATATCTGTTATACCTATTGCTAAAATATACTGTAAGCACTCAAACAATAAACCAATCAAGAAACCTGTCCCGACTATTCTTAAACTAGATAAATTAGTTTTTATCAGAGGGAAACAAACACCTAATGGAATAAAGGAAATCAGATTAAATAACATTTCAGCAAAAACAATTTTTCCATCTACTATTAGTGGTTCTGAAAATGGAATCCAATTGATATACCTTGGAGCTAAGAAAAATGCTATAAATTCAGGATTGGTCTCAAACTTAAATAAGATTCCCCAAGTTAATAACATCAGATAGACATAAAATACATATCGAGTTGTTTTTTTAGATTCTAACATTACAAATACCTCCGTTTGAAGCCGTCTTCAACAATCACTGACTCCAATTTTGAATCAAAGATATCATATGAATCATCAATGGCAATGGTGCTCACCCCAGCATTATCAAGGGCAACCTTGGTTCCACCTGTTGAGATGATGTCCCAACCGAGTTTTTTTAAGTTCTTGGGCAAATTCAACAATGCCCTCTTTGTTTGAGACACTGATTAAAGCTTTTTTCGTCATTCTATTCCTCTTTCTTTAGGTCCAAGCGCATAGCAACTTCATTATTTTCTTCTATAAATCCTGTTTCCTGAAAACCCAAACTAGTCAACAGGTGCTTCATTTTTTCATTTCCAACCACATAATCTGCGATAATATGATTGCAAGTGCTATCCATCTGAGCCTTTTTGATCAGAAATTCCACGGCTTTTCGTCCATAACCTCTTCCTTGGTACTGCTGGCCAATCATTATCCGCCAGATAAAGTATTCCGCTTCATCCTTATCTATTTCCAACAGGAGAAAACCAACTACAAGCTCATTCCAATAAATTGCCATTGGAAACACATCCCCATTCTCTCGGTAGAGCCATGCGTCAGCTAAAGAGCGTACATTTGGAGACACGAAACGTGCTCGTTCATCAGCTTCAGATATTTTCAAATCCAGCACTGCCTGAAAACTACTCTCATCTACTAATTTTATCTCAATCATTTTTTCTCCTAGCAAGATTGCACAATCAAAATTTGATTTACTTCTTATCTTCTCCCTACTCCCAAACTATCCAGCACCTCTGGATACAACTTATACTCTGCTTCATGAATACGTTCTTCAAAACTGTCAATCGTATCATCAGCCAGCCGTGGCACACGTACTTGTTTGATGATCTTACCAGTGTCCACACCAGAATCTACCCAGTGAATGGTCACGCCGCTCTCAGCAACGCCAGCAGTCCAAGCATCCTCAATCCCATGAGCTCCTGAAAATTCTGGCAGGTAGGCTGGATGAATGTTGATAATCCGGCCTTCATAAGCTGCTAATAAGGTTGGTCCAACGATTTTCATGTAGCCTGCTAGACAAACCAAGTCAATCTGGTGTTCTTCCAAGAGTTCGACAAGGGCCGCTTCGTAGTCTACCTTGCTCTCAAACTCCTTGAGTTCAAAAGCATAGGACAGAACGCCGAGCTTGTCTGCACGTTCGAGCACATAGGCGTCACGATGGTCTGAAAAGACAAACTCTACTGGAAATCGTTCCGCTATCACCTGAAAATTTGAGCCATTACCAGAGGCAAAAACCGCTATTTTTTTCATTTGATGATGACACTTTCGTTTTCTTTCTTGACGATACGACCAATTTCATAGACTGGTTCATCCAACAATTCCTTGACACGACTTACATTTTCAGGGCTAACTGCCAGCATGAGCCCCACACCCATATTGAAGATTTCAAACATTTCTTCATGTTTGATTTTACCATATTTTTCAAGAGCTTTGAAGATTGGCAAGACTGGAACTTTGTCTTCTTCAATCTCAGCAGCCAATTCAGCTGCAAACATGCGAGGGACATTTTCGATAAAGCCACCACCAGTGATGTGGGCAATGCCGTTGACCAACTCTTCTTTGATGATCGGCAAGACAGCCTTGACATAGATACGAGTCGGCTCAAGAAGGACTTCTTTGAGTTGCTTGCCTTCCAATTCTGGCAAGACTTCCTCACCTGTATAGTCCGCAAAGACACGACGGACGAGTGAGTAACCATTGGAGTGAATCCCACTTGAAGCAAGTCCGAGCAGAATATCTCCCTCTGCCACCTTTGAGCCGTCAATAATTTGAGATTTTTCAGCCACCCCGATCGCAAAACCAGCCAAGTCATAGTCATCTTCGCCGTACATGCCCGGCATTTCAGCTGTTTCCCCACCGATGAGGGCAGCGCCTGCCTGCACACAACCTTCTGCCACACCAGCAACCACTTGTTCTAGCTTAGCTGGTTCATTCTTCCCTGTCGCCACATAGTCGAGGAAATAGAGAGGCTCCGCACCTGCAGCGATGATATCATTGACACACATGGCCACACAGTCCTGCCCAATCGTGTCATGCTTGTCGTACTTGATAGCCAACATGAGCTTGGTTCCGACACCATCAGTTCCTGAAATCAAGACGGGTTCTTTAACCCCAGTCTTTGAAAGGTCAAACATACCACCAAAGCCACCCAGAGCTCCCATGACACCTGCACGCTCCGTACGAGCCACGTGCTTTTTAATCCGTTCAACAACTTCATAACCCGCTTCAACATCCACACCAGATTGAGCGTACGCATTTTTATTTGCCATTTTATTTTTCCTTTTCTTTTTTTGGGAAAGACTGCGACGTATTTTTAGATAAACAATTATTTTATCTAATACTCAATGAAAATCAAAGAGCAAACTAGGAAGCTAGCCGCAGGCTGTACTTGGGTACGGCAAGGTGAAGCTGACGTGGTTTGAATTTGATTTTCGAAGAGTATAAAAATACTAGTCAGGGTTCTAGCTTTGCCCCACAGGAGAAAGCGTCTCTACTGACAAATGCTTTAGCTTTTAGTCAGTAGTGAGACGTGGAGCATAAGCATTTTTATTTGTCATTTTTATATTCCTTTTCTTTAATGGAGGATCTATTGTCTATTTGTAAAAACTAGTCTTTTCTTCCAAACTTCGACGATAATCTTCCTCGTAGTCATAGAGAGGTGTTGGATAGTCACCATCAAAATAAGCCACGCAAAGACCACCATTTGGTGCATCTGTTTCAATACCAATTGAATCAATCAACCCCTCAACAGAAAGATAGGTCAGACTGTCCGCACCAATGATTTGACGCGTTTCTTCAACCGTATGATTGGCCGCAATCAGCTCCTGACGGGTTTGGATATCAATCCCGTAGAAACATGGATAAGCTAGCGCTGGACTACCAATGGCAACGTGAACCTCAGTCGCACCAGCTTCTTTCAAGAGCTGAACGATTCGACGAGAGGTTGTTCCACGTACAATAGAGTCATCAATCATAACCACACGCTTGCCTTTTACAACGCCTGAAACAGCAGAGAGTTTCATCCGCACCCCTTGCTCCCGCAATTCTTGAGTCGGTTGGATAAAGGTGCGTTGGGTGTATTGATTCTTGATGAGGCCCATTTCATTTGGTAGCCCGGACTCTTCCGCAAATCCCATAGCCGCGCTGAGGGAAGAATTGGGCACACCGACCACGATATCCGCCTCATGCTTGAATTCACGCGCCAATTGGGCACCCATACGTTTGCGAGCCGTATGGACATTGACACCGTGGATATTAGAATCAGGGCGAGCAAAATAAATATACTCCATAGAACAGATTGCTAACTGAGTATCATCCGTATAGCTATCATACTGGATGCCCTTGTCATCAATAATCACAATCTCACCTGGCTTCAAATCACGAATCCATTCAGCACCAATAACCTCAAAAGCACAGGTTTCAGAGGAAACAACCACCGCTCCGTTGGCCATTTTCCCGATAGAAAGGGGACGGAAACCATTTGGGTCAAGAGCCGCAATCAACTTGTCTTCAAACAGCAAGATATAGGCAAAACCACCTTTGACAAGGCTGAGCGCTTCCTTGATTTTGCCCATCAGGCTAGGATTATGACTGCGACGAATGAGATGAGCCAAGATTTCCGAGTCCGAAGTCGCGCTGAAAATCGCGCCTCTTTGTTCCAGTTCTTTCTTGAGAGAGGCTGCATTGGTCAGATTTCCATTATGAGCCAAACCAAACTGCATATCATGGAATCGAAAGAGGAAAGGCTGGATGTTATCTACAGAAGCTTCGCCAGCAGTCGCATAACGCACGTGACCAATCGCACCAGTTCCTGTCAATTTATCTAAGTTAGCAGGATTTCTGAAGACTTCTGATAAAAGCCCCATGTCACGATGGCGCTTCAATTGTCCCTGATCATTGGAGAGGATTCCTGCCCCCTCCTGACCACGGTGCTGAAGACTATGGAGACCAAAATAGGTCAATTTAGCAGCATCTGGATGTCCCCAGATACCGAAAACACCACATTCTTCATTAAGAGATTTTACTTCGTATGTCATTTTATATACCTAATTTTTATTTGTGTAGCACCAAGAGCTAAATCTACATGACTTTTACATTACTGATACTATCTATTAGAACATCTGCAAGTCTTATTTTCCAGTAAAGTATTTAACCGCTGACGCGAACAGGTGCTGGTCTTTATTTCCTGGGATGTTTTGGAAAAGACCGTCTTCATAACGTTCTGAGTGGCCCATCTTACCGATGATTTGACCATTCTTGCTGGTAATTCCTTCGATGGCATGAACAGAACCATTCGGATTGTACTTAGAGTCCATACTTGGTTTTCCATCAAAGTCAACGTATTGGCTAAAGATTTGACCATTGTCACGGAGCTCCGCAAATTCCTCAGCCGTCACGACAAACTTCCCTTCACCGTGCGAAACAGGAATAGCGTGGATATCGCCCACTTCTACTCCAGCCAACCATGGCGAGTTGGTATTGGCAATCCGAGTTTCCACCATCTTGGCCACGTGCTGGTTGGCATCATTGTAGAAGAGGGTTGGACTAGTACTGCTGGCATCTTCGAAGTTCCCGTATGGAAGAAGACCTGATTTGACCAAGGCCTGGAATCCATTACAGATACCGATAATCAAGCCACCACGAGCGATAAAGCTATCAATAGCTACACGCACTTTTTCATTAAGCAGAATATTGACAATAAACTTGGCTGAACCATCTGGCTCGTCCGCAGCTGAGAATCCACCGGCAAAAAAGAGAATGTTAGCTTTACTGATGTTGTCAACCATAGTTTCGACTGACTTGACAATAGCTTCTTCATTCAAGGTCACAAATGGCACCAAGTTAACTTCTGCACCTTCTTTCTCAAAGGCCTTTGCTGAGTCATATTCTGAGTTGGTTCCTGGGAATACTGGGATGTAAACCACAGGTTTTTCAACCTTTTCTCTGGCTTTAATCACAACATCTGATACCACAGCTGGTACTTCAGCCAGTTCTTTCGCTTGAGCAAATTCTGTTGGGTAAACTTCCTCCAGTTTGCCTTGGAAGGCACTGTCAAGTTTCTGTCCATCTAGCTTCACACCGTTGACAAGGAGTGTAAAGTCTGCTTTCGTTTGACCGATTTTCTCTACTCCAGCAATTTCTTCAGGAGATGTGAAGACAAATCCGCCCAATTGAGCTGTCAAAGCCGTTTCAAGTTCAGGCAAGGTTACTTCTGCACCGATATGATTTCCAAAGGTAGCAAGGGCCAAACTTTCAAGCACACCACCGTATTTAACAGCTGAAGCTGCTGTTACTTTGTGAGCCTTTTGAAGGGCTTCAAACTGAGCAAAGTTAGACTTAATCAAGTCAAAATCAATCTCTGCAGCAAGAGCTTGACCTGGGATGTAGTAGATGTTTTCACCAGCATTCTTGAACTCTGGCGAAAGCACCTTACGGCTATCTGCCGTCGTCACCCCAAAGGCTACCAAAGTTGGTGGCACAGTTAATTCTTCAAAGGTACCAGACATAGAGTCCTTCCCACCGATAGATGGCAAACCAAGCTGAATCTGAGCTTCGATAGAGCCTAGGAGAGCTGCTACTGGCTGACCAAAACGCTCAGCTTGTTTGTCCATGCGCTCGAAATACTCTTGGTAAGAGAAGCGAGCCTTAGACCAGTTGGCACCAGCAGCCACCAAACGAGCTGTCGCTTCGATCACCGCATAGGCAGCACCGTGGTATGGAGACCATTCAGCTACATATGGGTTGAATCCTTGAGCCATGACTGACGCAGTATGAGTCACACCGTGTTGAACTGGTAATTTCTGCACAGATGCCTCAGTTGGTGTGAGTTGGTAACGACCACCAAGTGGGTGATTGACCGTTGAGCGACCGACCGAGCAGTCAAAGATGGTCTGCAAGCCTTTTTGACTCGCATGGTTCAAATCAGACAGAACCGCAAGGGTATCTGCTTCAAGTGTGTCAGCGCTTGTTGTACGCTCTTCTGGGAGTTTGACATCCTTGTCCACCACCTTTGCATCAACGACCACACGCACACCATTGGTGTCAAGGAAACGACGTTCCAAGTCGACAATGGTTTCACCATTCCAGTGCATGACTAGATTTGGTTTTTTAGTCACTGTCGCCACCACAACAGCATCAATATTCTCTTTATTACATTCAGCAACGAAGGCATCTACGTCTTCAGGACGAACCACGACTGCCATCCGTTCTTGTGATTCAGAGATGGCAATTTCGGTACCATTCAAGCCCTGGTATTTAAGAGGCACCTTGTTGAGGTCAATTTCAAGACCGTCTGCCAATTCACCGATGGCTACACAGACACCACCAGCGCCAAAATCATTTGATTTTTTGATAAAACGAGTCACATCGCCATTACGGAAAAGGCGTTGAATCTTGCGTTCTTCGATGGCATTCCCTTTTTGAACCTCAGCTCCAGCAGTTTCCACAGACTCAACCGTTTGAACCTTAGAAGAGCCTGTCGCACCACCGACACCATCACGTCCAGTCTTACCTCCAAGGAGAATAATGACATCACCCGCTTTCGGTTTTTCACGGACCACATTGCCCTTGGGAGCCGCACCGACAACAGCACCTAGCTCCATGCGTTTAGCTACAAAGCCTGGATGGAAATACTCACGAACGTAGGTCGTCGCAAGCCCAATCTGGTTACCATATGAAGAATAGCCATGAGCCGCTGTCTTAGAAATAACCTGTTGTGGCAATTTCCCAGCACGCGTTTCCGAAATCGGTGCTGTAATATCACCCGCACCTGAGATACGCATAGCTTGGTAAACATAAGAACGACCTGACAATGGGTCACGAATGGCTCCACCGATACAGGTAGCAGCCCCACCAAATGGCTCAATCTCAGTTGGGTGGTTGTGGGTTTCGTTTTTAAACATGAGAAGCCATGGCTCTTTCACACCATTAACGTCCACTTCAATTTCGACTGAGCAAGCATTGATTTCATCTGACACTTCCATATCATCCAAACGTCCATTAGCACGCTCATAACGACCGAAAATAGTCGCCATATCCATCAAGGTTTGCGGTTTTTCAGAACGCCCCAACTCATCGCGCATAGCGATATATTTGTCATAGGTTGACTGCAATTGCTTTTGAAATTTAGAAGCTGAAAAGTCGATGTGTTTCAACTCTGTCTCAAAAGTCGTATGACGGCAGTGGTCAGACCAGTAAGTATCCAAAACCTTGAGCTCTGTCTCAGTTGGCACGCGCCCGATTGACTTGAAGTAGTCTTGGATAAAAAGCAAATCATCCACTTCCATGGCCATCCCTTGCTCGGCCTTGTAGCGAGCAAAGTCTTCTGCCGTATAGCTTTCAAAGAAAGTCAATTTCGGAATAGTCTTGTCTGACTCAGAAAATTCCTGCTTGGCAATCCCTATCGTGATGTCCTTGAAACGAGAATCAACTGGATTGAGCAAGTAGTTCTTGACCGCTTTCAACTCAGTCGCATCAATATCTTTATTCACCAAGTAAAGTTGGGCTGTATTAACCGTTACATCACTCGAACTTCCTAGTAAAAGCAAGGCTTCCTGTGAGGATGCTGCACGCTGGTCAAACTGCCCTGGTAGGCTTTCAATCGCAAAGAAAGCATAGTTGGCAAGATCTGCCTGTACAGCCGCTTCGTCCAAAACATGATCGGTTCCCTGCTCAGAGAAGATGTGTTTCTCTGCAGGCGCAAACAAGTCCTCTGCCAAGTCAAATACATCATAAACTTGCACGATGCGAATACTTTTCAAGCTTGAAAGTCCCAAGTTATGCTGGAGTTCTCTAACCAAACTCTCTGACTTGACCTGAAAATCAGCCTTTTTCTCAACAAAAATACGTTTATCCATCAATTCTTATTCCTTTATTTCAGCTCTTGCAATGTTCCTAAACAGCCTTGAGGCTGTTATTTCAACCCCTGTAACTTTTCCCAAACAATCTCACAAACGTCGGTTAGTTCTCCCAATCCTCTACGGAGTGAAAAGGTCTGGGGGACCTTTTCAGCCTGAGTCCTTTTAGTTGAGAGACGAAGGTTTTCCGTTGCTAACAGATTATTCCAACCCCTGCAATTTCTCCCAAACAATCTCGTAAACGTCGGTTAGTTCTCCCAATCCTCTACGGAAAACATCCTTATCCATGTGGTTACCATCCGCATCCCACAAGCGGCAGTTATCTGGTGAAAATTCGTCTGCTAAGATAATCTTGCCATCCTTATCAAAACCGAACTCTAGCTTAAAGTCAATCAACTTAAGCCCAATCTCAGCGAACCAGGCTTTCAAGAGTTCATTGATACGACGCGTTTCTTCCTTCAAGTAGGAGATTTGCTGGTCATCCGCAATCTGTAGGAATTTCACATGCTCGTCATTAATAAATGGGTCATCCAAATCATCATTTTTGTAGTAAAATTCAACAATCGGAGTCTCCAAGGCGATTCCCTCATCCACACCAAAACGTTTTGAAAAGGAACCAGCCGTGTAGTTGCGTAGCACGACTTCCAAAGGAATAATCTTAACCTTTTTATTGAGTTGTTCCGTGTCTGAAAGCTTCTCCACAAAGTGAGTCGCCACACCAGCCGCATTTAATTTCTCAAAAATAAAAGATGAAATCTGATTATTCAAAACTCCTTTGCCCGCAATCTGCTCCTTCTTAACACCATTAAAAGCAGTCGCCTGGTCCTTGTAAGTTGAAATAATAAGATTTTCATCCTCAGTTGTATAGATATCTTTAGCTTTTCCCGAATAGATCAATTGTTTTGACATTTTAAAGTTCGCCTTTCGTATTACTTGAGCACATTCTACCATAAAAAACCTAAAATTACAAGAATTCAACCGAATAAATAACGTAGTGGCTTCAAAAATCATAAAGAAAAAACCGCAAGAAGAATATTTCTCACAGTTTTAAAATCATTTAACTCTAAAAACACGAACATTACTCTTTGTTCAAAAATTGATCTAAATAATAACGTAGATAACTTTTCTTGCCCGTAATCATCTGTAGGCGACCTTCCATCCCGTAACGAAGTTTTTCAGCCTGCTCAGAAGTTAGATTAGTCTCCGCCTCGATTTTAAAGAAATTCCCTTTTTCAGTCTTAGTAGCTGTCGCATCAATACTTGTAATAGTAGAATCTAGGAAAAGCTGATTCTTGGCATCATGAGTCGTAGTATAGCGAACAGAATCACCGACCTTAATCCTTGCTACATCTTTTGAACTAAGATAAGCTGTTAGTTTGGCTTTCCCTTCTTTTTCCAAGGACGGATAAAGTTGGGCTAGTAAGGCACCTTCTGCTACCATAGTAGAATCACTAGTCTCAGGATTAAGGTGAAGCACCCCATCCTCACTCGCCGTAATTTTCCCCTTGTCTAAAAGATTTCCCTGAACCTTCTTACCCGATTCTGCCTCCAAAATTTTCTGGTCTAGAAGGGTCAATTCCTGACCAACCTTTGCCAAATGTTGTGATTTGAGGGATTCCAATTGACTGCTTAAGCCTGACGCATAGGCTTGCTGGGTACCTGAACCTGCATACTGGACACGGTAAGTAGCAAGACTGGATTCTAACTGAGAAAGCTGTGCTTCAACCTGCGCAACAGCCTGGGCCTTAGCTTGCGGATTTTCCTCGCCCTGAGATTTGTAGGACTGGTAGAGAGAGTAGGCTAGATTCTGATTGGCCAAGGAAGTACCTGTTTCAATAGCTGACTTAGCTGTCTGGTAATCGCGAATTTTAGCCTCTGTTTGACTGATGAGGTTGCCGATTTCGACTTGGGTTTGGCTAGCTGCTGCATTCTGGGACGCAATGGTCTCATTTTGTTGCGATGTACTAGCCCTAAGACTGCCTGCTTGACTGATGTAGTCGCGAAAGGTGGCTTGGTAGCCAAATTTATCCTCCTCTGGAAAGTGGTTCTCCCCTTCTTGCAGACTTTTTTGCAAATACTCCAATTGCTTTTTTTGATCCTTGAGCATGTCCAACTGACTGCCATAAGCCTCCGCTTGGACACCTTCCGCCCCTTCTTGGTATTGAACCAACAAATCCCCCTTCTTAACCAACTTATTTTCTTCCAAATGATTGACAAGAATGCGATTATTGCTAGTTGACTGGATATTTGCAAGGATTCGACTAGGCTCAACAGTAGCTCTAGTAGACAAACTTATCTCCTTCTCTGCAAATGTTGCAAAGCCAAGCAAAAACACGAGCAGAAGGGACATGGGGACAATCACCCGACTGGAAAAATTATGGTAACGACGATTATAAAACTCCGCACTTTCTAAAAATTCTGGTTTCATCCTCTCCTCTTTCTAGCTATTCACCAAATGGGCGTAAAAGCCACCCTGCGCAAGTAAATCAGTATGATTTCCTTCTTCAACAATCTTGCCCTGATCCAAGACAACCACCTTCTCTGTCCGCTCAGCAATGGTCAAGCGGTGAGCAATGAAAATCAAAGTCTTGTCTAAAGCCATGAGATTATCGACAATTCGCTTCTCTGTCAAGATATCCAAACTGCTGGTCGCCTCATCCAAAATCAAGACCGGTGCATCCGTCAAGAGAGCACGCGCCAGAGCGATTCTCTGACGTTGACCACCTGAGATTCCTGCCCCGTCCGAAGTCAATTCTGTCTGGTAATTCAGTGGCATGCGCTCAATATCCTCCCGAATCTCTGCCAATTCGACCGCCCGTAAGATATCCTCCTGAGTCGTTCCCTCCTTGGCTCCCAAAAGAAGATTGTCCAAAATCGTTCCGTTAAAGACATAGGGCTGTTGAGGCAGATAGTTGATATACTGGCGCAAGGCCTTTTTATCAATCTGATTGAGATTGACGCCACCCAGACTAATCTCTCCCTGACTTGGGTCGTAAAAATTAACCATCATCTTGGCCAAGGTCGTCTTACCTGACCCCGAAATCCCCACAAAAGTCACCTTAGAACCCTGCGGAATAGTCAAATTGATATCTGATAAGACATCTCGACCATAGCCATACTTGTAGGAAACCTGCTTGAAGGTCATATCTCCCTTCATCAAGCTCAGATCCTCAACTGTTTTCTTCTCCTCAAACTCAGAAGCTACCAGATAAACCTCATTTAGACGGTTATTGGCAACCTGCGCTGTCTGAAGCTTGGTTTGCAGGTTGATGATATTTTCCAAAGGATTTGTAAAGTAAACCAGCAAGGTATTATAGGTAATCAACTGCCCCAAACTCATCTTGCCATCCATGACCAGAACAGCCCCCATCCAGAGAATACCGACATTGAGCAAGAGATGGGCAACTTTTTTCAGAGCCTTTTGCTGACTCTCTGCCCGACTATAGGTAAAGGATTTCTTCAGATAAGCTACAAATTCCTTATCAATCTTTTGGTAACGCTGACTTTCACTGGTCAAAGACTTGATAGTCTCAATACCGTTGATGTCCTCAATGATAGAAGAAGACAGCACCGCATTGGCTTCCATGGTGTCCCGATTCATCTTTTCAAACGGCTTCATAAATGCAAAGATAATCACTGTGTAGATAGGAAGTGCCAATAAAGTCATGAAAAAGAGATTGGTATTTTGTGAAAATAAAACAAGAGAAATAATGACAACCGTTGATACATCTAGGAAAATCGAAAGAATGGTCGAAGCCAGCGCATCGATGATACTATTAGCATCCGTGAAACGAGACACGATTTCCCCTGTCCGACGTGTCGCAAAAAAGGACATAGGCAGGTGAAAAACATGCTTGATATAGGACAAAATCACATCAATCGACAAGCGTTGCCCCAAAACAAGTAAGAGATATTCCTGAGCATAAGACAAGATCTGCTGGAGAATATAAACGATGACCAGCCCAATAGAAATAATCCCCAACGTCGAACGCATCTGATCTGGTACATAGGTATCAATGATAGACTGCAAATAATAAGAACCCACAATGTTAATCAAGGTTACCAAGAGTGTTGCCAAAACGATATTGGCAATCAAGCCACGCTGCTTCACTAATATAGGTATAAAGGAAAGAAGTCCATTTTTTTGATCCTTATGAGGCTTGTAGTCTGGACTAGGTGCCATAAAAAGGGTCACTCCTGTCCATTCTTCCGCAAAACGCTCACGTGGCAGTTTGGTCAATTTCACCCCAGGATCTGGGTCGGCAATATGAATGCTATCCTTATCCTGCCCAATCACCACATAGTAGTGAAACAATTTCCCTTCCTTAAGCACATGAGCAACAAAAGGAAAAGTCAAATCTGGCAAGTCAAAAAGCGTCATATCCGCCTTAATTGCTCGCGTCTCAAAGCCAATCTCCTCTGCCACCTTGACCAAGCCCAAAGCCGTTGTCCCATCCATGGTTGTCTTGGCCAATTCTCGCAAGTGAGCCAAAGAATAATAACTACCATAGTAGCCAAAAACCATGGCTAATGAAGCTACACCGCAGTCCATCTGATCCACCTGCGGACGATAGTGACGTTTCCCAAATTTCATATTCATCTCCTTTTTCTAATACTAAATGAAAATCAAAGAGTAAACTAGCCGCAGGCTGCTCAAAACACTGTTTTGAGGTTGTAGATAGGACTGACGAAGTCAGTCACATATATACGGCAAGGCGACGTTGACGTGGTTTGAATTTGATTTTCGAAGAGTATAAACTCATCTGATAATAACTATCTTACACCAATCCCCAAACAAAAACTGGACTTCCTCCCCAAATGCGCCTATCTCCCTCCCAAATGCACTTTTAGGATAAAAAAATAGGCAGAACAAAAGTCCTACCTAAAATATATATTTATTTCTTTTTCTTCCTAATTCTTTTGTCAACCATATATAAAACGATAATCGAAAACAGCGGTGGTACAATATAACTCTTTTCACTCATTGTCAGCTGAAATCCCAGGGTTGCTAGTATCTTAAAGATGAAAATATTCATCAAAAATAGAAAAACAAATACTAAAAAATATTTTAAAACCTTCTTCATTTCTTTTCTTCAACTCTCCTAATTTCTATAACTATTTTATCAAAAATATATGTAAAACTCCAAATAAACATCTCAACTGCACTTTTTTTGGCGAAAAATAGGCAGAACAAAAGTCCTACCTACTAAAAATATGGTATGAAAGGAAATTGATGTTTTACTGTCACCCTAGGCAAGCTTGGGACAAATAAATCATTGATAGCAACATTTACGACATCCTATTTAAAGTTACTTCAATTTCCAATGTCCCCGTTATTTCTAAGCCACCTTTGGTATGATCTATTCCTAGTCAGAATAGATAACATCGTTCTAAATTACGATTCATAGTTACTCCTTTTTTGATTCGTTACTATAAGACACCTATTCACTATAGAGCGTCTACTACCTCAAATTTATCCATTCTTTTTTTCTTTACTTCTGTATAAAAGAATGAAGACCATCATAAATAATGCAATCGTTGGTATATTGAAACTATCAAACCAAGTAGGTAAAGATACTTTATTCATATCAGCTACTAATCTGATGATTATATAAGACATCGAACTAAGTAATACCATGATTTCAGGCAAAACTTTCAATACTGATTTAACGAATTTCATATTAAACTCCAATGTGATGCATTCTTAGATTCTACCCTAGCCATTTTCAGCTCAGACTAACAAGTCATTCTTAGCTGCTTACTCTACTTGCTTTTTATTGACCTTATATCCTAGATAAAAGAGCCCAAATAAAACGGGGTAAATTTCTGGATAAAATAGGGTATTGATCGGATTTTTCAAAATCAAATACGTTGCGATGTAGATTATGAGCGATACGGTAAAATAACCCTCAGCAAATCCTAATAAAAATTGTTTCATAAGAAACTCCTAATTACCTGACAAGAGTGCTCGAGTTGTCAGAATAGCTCCACCAGTATATATAAATCCTTTAATAAAACCAGCGGCAATAGGGATAAGGAGAGGTAATGCTCCCCCTTGAATTTCCTGCAAGTCTGTATTAGTCATTTTTTCAAATTTTAAAATAGATTTTTCCATAGCAATTTCTCCTTTAATTTTTACCACTTACCTGTCACATAATGATAACCTGCAATTCCCACTGCAGCAACTCCACCAGCAATTTTGGCTGCCGTCACAGGATTAGCGATTGCCCAAGCTACAAGAGGAATTGCTCCTCCATCCACATCCATCAACTCTTCTTCTGTAAGAGCTACAAAGTTCTGTTCCATTTTGTCAAAATTTGTCATTTTTTTTCTCCTCAATTTTTATATATTTTTATATTTTTTATATGTTTAGACTCTAAACTACTTTTTATTGACCTTATATCCTAGATAAAAGAGTCCAAATAAAACGGGGTAAATTTCTGGATAAAATAGGGTATTGATTGGATTTCTCAAAATCAAATACGTTGCGATGTAGATTATGAGCGATACGATAAAATAACCCTCAGCAAAACCTAATAAGAATTGTTTCATAAGAAACTCCTAATTACCTGACAAGAGTGCTCGAGTTGTCAGAATAGCTCCACCAGTATATACAAATCCTTTAACAAAACCAGCGGCAATAGGGATAAGGAGAGGTAATGCTCCCCCTTGAATTTCCTGCAAGTCTGTATTAGTCATTTTTTCAAATTTTAAAATATATTTTTCCATAGCAATTTCTCCTTTAATTTTTACCACTTACCTGTCACATAATGATAACCTGCAATTCCCACTGCAGCAACTCCACCAGCAATTTTGGCTGCCGTCACAGGAT
>NZ_JAHXBZ010000005.1:121484-141603 GCF_019448275.1 Streptococcus humanilactis
ACCCAAGCTACAAGAGGAATTGCTCCCCCATCTACATTCATCAACTCTTCTTCTGTAAGAGCTACAAAGTTCTGTTCCATTTTGTCAAAATTTGTCATCTTTTTTCTCCTCTTGTTCTATTTTTTCTAAATCTTATCTTCTAAAAAATGGGGTTCCAATAAATATACCGCGTAACAATAGACCTGTAATTAGACCCCGTTGATAACTTTCCTTGCTACCACCCACCAGCAAAGCTAAGTCGCTCTCCTTTAATACTTCAATAGTATACTTATCATTCATTTCATTCATCTCTTATCCTCCTAAAAACCAAAACCTCTACGAAATCCAATGTACCAATCTGCAAGGGTCTTCACCCAACTTTCTCCACCTTGAATATCGGTCAATTCTTCCGAAGTTAGCTCAACAAATCCATAGTAATGTTCTTTCATTATTTTATTCCTTTCTTTTTTCCTCTCACTTATCTATTCGAAAAACAATCTGAAAATGAACAACTAAATTAAATTTTATTTAAAAAATAATTTAATGTACCACGGATAAAAAATTGGTAGATACATAAACCAGACTCCTTTCTTTTTCCTCTTACTTATCTATTCGAAAAAAAATTCGAAAATGTACAACTAAATTAAATTTACTTGAAAAATAATTTAGCAAACCACGGATAAAAAATTGGTAGATACATGAAATAGACTCCCTCCTTTTTCTTCTCACCTATCTATTCGAAAAACAACTCAAAAATGTACAACTAATTAAATTTATTTGAAAAATAATTTAGTAAACCACGGATAAAAAATTGGTAGATACATGAAATAGACTCCCTCCTTTTTCTTCTCACCTATCTATTCGAAAAAAAGTCAAAAAAATAAGAATATCAGAAAATTTTCCGACATTCTTATTGATAAACTCATCCAAGTCTAACAGATATTAGACATTAAGATATTTTTTAAGGGTTCTTCTGGCTGTTCGTGATACGGGGAAATGCAAGCCTTCTAACAAGGTCACTTCTGTGGCAGTCATCTCTTCAATAGCCTGTAAACTGACCAACGTATTGCGATTGGCATAGACAAAGTAATCTTTTTCAGCCTTGGCAGCTATATCCTTGAGACTGCCGTAAATGGTCTTGATAGAATGATTGGCATAATAGACCTTGATACGATGGGATTCCACTGAGGTTTCAAAGGCTAAAATCTCATGGTAGGGCAGAGTAAAGCCCCGTCTTCCCTCAAAACTATAGGTGAAGAGACGCATATTTTCCCTCTTGTCCACTTCCAGTACATAGTCCAGACAGCGCTCCAACTGATGACGGTAATCTTCCTCTGGCTGATCCTTGGAAATAAAATCCAAGGCAGACAAGTGATAGCGAAAAGCTAGAGGCAAGGCCTCCGAGTGTGTGGACACAAAGACAATGCTTGTAAAAGGATCTCGCTCCCGAACCTGTTGAGCAACTTGAAAACCCCGTTCACGCTCTCCATCAATCTCTAAATCCAATAAATAGAGCTGGTAATGGTCAAAATACTGAGAATACTTTTCAACATCTCCATAGCTTTTGGCAATATCAATTTCCAATCTTAAATTGCGAGAGCGACCGATATCTAGTAAAGTCTGCTCTATACGCCTCTGCTGGACTCTATCATCTTCCAAAACTAAAATTCTCATTCCTCTCCCCCTCGTTTCTCATCCTTAAATGGCAATTCTAAATCTTGTCTAAAAGTCGTCTCTCCTAGCTGGGTATCTAAGTTTAAATCATAATGAAAAACCATATCCTCCAAGGTCGCTAAGCCCAGTCCACTGTGGTTTCCCTTGGTCGAATAACCCTTTTGACTGAGAATGCTGGGATTCAGTTCTTCTTTCTTACGAGTGTTTTCAATGATAAAACGGACACTCCTATCACTTGCCAACAAAGCAACCCGAATCTGCGGATTTTCAGCCTCACTGGCTGCCTCTAAAGCATTTGTCGTGAGGATAGAGAGGATACGGATAGCCTCCAACATCGGCAATGCCAGCTCTTCGACAACCCCCACCGTCTCCAAACTAAAATGAATTCCTTGATTATCTGCCACAATCATGGCTTTTGCCAAGGTATTGCGAATAGCTATATCATGGATATTATGAAGATTAAAGGCTGTGTAATCTGCCTTTCTCAGCTTTTCATTGGTCTTTAGAAAGACATCTTGATAAATGGTAGACACCTCAGCCATGTCTTGATTCGCTATGGCAGGCTCCATGCTAGCGACAATCCCTGCAAAATCATGGCGGAAACCTCGAACTTCATCATAAAGATGACCCAGCTTGTCCACCATCCCTTGCAAGGAACGATTTTCATCTTCCTGTCTCTGAATGGTCTGCTCATCACGATAAACCTGCTCTAAGTGTCTGATATAAAAGAGCCAGGAGAAAAAGAGAATGAAAATCAGGAGAGAAATGGTCGTGTCAAAACGAACGTAGAAAGAACTATTTCTATTAGTCATAAACGAAGAGAATATCCTAAATACAGTCAGAGGTAGGATAATGAAAAAACTCTTACGATAGTGGGGGTTAAAAGCATCTGAAAAAAATAAATCCAAATCCAAAGACCAACGCTTCATAATTTTACAACATAAAAATATTGATAATAACTCAAATATAGCTTGATACAGCGTCGAAAACTCGTCGAAAAACAACCAATTCTCACCAGATAATACACGAAGCCATATTGTCAAAAATAAATAGCGAATACTTTGAAAGAAAATAAAAAGATATAGAGAAAGAAAAAGAGCTTCTACTTTTCTCTTATGCAATACGAGTAAAAAAATACAGTAAAAGAAGAAAAGAATTCCTATATGAAATAATTCTCCAAATGTTTGACGAGCGGATAAACTAATTAAAAATACAAGGACCCAATAACGTTTTTTATAAAATTCTGGGGAAATTTGAGCGCCCAAATAAATAGTAGGCACCATGGTTGAAACGACTACCAACAGAATATATAGCATAGAAACTAAGAATTCTAAAATAATCATAGAATAAAACGACTCCTAATTTATTTAAGCAAAATAATATTTATCTCCCCGATACAACTCTCTAGTTTTTCATACTTTCTGAAAAACGATACATCTACAAAAGGCCTTAGTTTCTTTTAAAATACAAGAAATCTAAAGCCTCTTGAAAATGATTTGCACGTTTTAATTTTATATTCGTTGTGAAGATTGCTTATCTATTTATTTTACCACAAGAACCTTGTAATATTCATACTTATTTGGCTGTGTAATCTTAATTTTTTGACCATAGAAACCATCGATTTCTTTGTCAAAATAATCTGAAAATCCTGATGGCAAGCGTTTCATTTTAAGAATTTCACCAGATTGGTCTGCATATACAAGGAAATGATAGTGGGTTGTAGCCATACCATCATCAATCAGTACAAAGTAACCTGTTTTGAGCTTACTTTGTCCATTATCTAAATAGTATAGTTTATTGTTATTGATTGTGAAGTTATCAAATCGAAGTCGTACACCTGGGTCTTCTAGATAAAGATCATTGCCAACTTTTTTGATTTCTGATCTAGTTGTCATCTCTGGAAGTGGTAATACTCTACGACCATCTGCTCCAAAGTAATATCGACCTGGTAGATTTTGGAAATTACGAATAACAGCTTTAGGATCAATTTCTTGTCCTTCTTCTTTATTATCTACTAAAGCTAAGGTTGTATTTGCAACCTCATCCCCATATTTGTCGGAAAACTTCTTGAACTCAGGTTTGATGTACCAAGTGTTTTTTTCAATAATAACATCGTTACCTTTAGCATTTAGCAAATATTCTTGCCCATCTCCAAGTTTGACAATATCATGAATACTGTATCCAGCATCTTTTCTATTTGCTAGATAGCCATCCTTACCAATGACATAACTTTCCCCATCACTGGCTGGAACAGCTCTATCTGCGACCATAGCACCTGATTTTTCAAAGTAAGACCATTTACCATTTGGAGTCGCCCATCCTGTTGCCATAGCGCCACTGTCTTTGAGATAGTACCAAGTAGATCCTTCTTTGTACCAACCTGTACGCATGGCACCACTATTAGCTAGTGAGTACCATGTGTTACCTTCCTTGTACCAGCCTGTGCGCATAGCACCACTATCTGCTAGAGAATACCAAGTATTGCCGTCTTTGAGCCAGCCTGTCTGCATTTTTCCAGAACCGTCAAAGTGGTACCAAGAACCAGCATTTTGTACCCATTTATTTTTAGCAAGACTGCCATCTTGAGAAAGATTCCAGTCAGAACCATTTTTAACCCAAGTATCTGCAGCCTGTGCTTGATTGATAGACAAAAGTAGACCAGCACCTGCAAACAAACCAAGTGTAAGTAGTTTAGATTTTTTCATAGCCATTTCCTCCTTTATCGAATAGTTATAAAAAGATATTTTTTCATCATAAACATTCTACATAACTCCTAATAATCCTTAAGAGTCAACCAACACCTTCTTTCTATCATCATTGCCCACCCCACACCTTTATGATATACTAAATATAAATATTTTCCTAAAACTTCTACTTTTGGAACATTTTTGGAGGCAAAAATATGCGGTGGGATATTGGTTCAGTTTATAAATACATTCGTAAGTCAAAAGGGATTACACAAAATGAGGTCTGTGGTGACTACATTACTCATTCTAACTTATCTAAGTTTGAAAATAATCATTCTACTCCTAGGTATGATACTATGGAGTTGCTTTTGAGGCAAATTGATATGAGTTTCGATGAATTTCATTATATTTGTCAACATTACCAAATGGATTCTCGTAAGAAATTATTTTCAGAATATTATCAAGTCATTTCTTCACCTAATCTAGAAGAAATGAAGACACTGCTATCAAAATGTCAAATTTATCTAGATGAAGTGCAGAATGATATCCCAATAGAACATGCTGTGAAAGAACTAACCATTTTTATAGAAGTGATTGAAAATCAGTTTTCCGATAAAGCTCAAGCCTTGGCTGAGGAATTATGGAAAGAATTGGAAAAAAGAGATCAGTGGTTCCTCTCAGATTTACGATTGCTAGTGATGATTATTTTCCATTTCCCTATTGATTCACTAGAAATGCTACGTCAAAGACTTGTAAAATCTCTAAATAAATACACAGATTATCGTCCAATTCAAAGTATTCATTACTCCATTCTAGCCAATATGACACGAATGTACCTTGAAGCAGGGAAGAAAGATGACTGTCTATGCTTAATTCAAGAATGTCTTGATTTAGCAAAAATATTGAAAAGATACGATTTATTAGGTGTAGCTCAAGTGCGTCTGGGAATCGTTAATGAAGATCATGCTATGATTAATAAAGGATTATCCTTACTCGAATCAACAGATGAAAGTCGATTACTAGAAGAAATGAAAAGAGAAGTTCGTGATTATTATCAAGCAGATTTTTTTGAAACAGAGGGCTAATAGTAACTATTACTTTATGAATAAAAGCGAACATGACTTCCTAGTAAACAAAGCTGTTCGCTTTTTCGTTTTACTCTGTCAGACGTCTTATTTCACAACAGAAACATTTCCTGTCTTACTATCGATTTTAACAGTTTGACCGTAGAAACCGTCAATTTCTTTATTAAGATAATCTGAAATTCCTGTTGGCAATCGTTTCATTTTAAGAATTTCACCAGATTGGTCTGCATAAACAAGAATATGATAGTGATGATAGCTTGGTCTATCATCAATCAATGCAAAATAACCTGTTTTGAGTTTGCCATTAGCACCATCTAAATAGTATAGTTTATTATTATTGATTGTGAAGCTGGTAGCTCCAAGAAGAAGTCGTGCACCCGGATTTTCTAGATAGACATCATTGCCAACTTTTTTAATCTCTGAATAGGTGGTCATTTCTGGTAAATTTGTTACGCGACGACCATCTGCCCCAAAGTAATACCTGTTTGGTATGTTTTGGAAATTTTTCACGACAGCTTTAGGATTAATTTCTTGTCCTTCTTCCGTATTATCTACTAAAGCCAACATCGTATTGGAAACTTTATCTCCATATTTATCAGAAAACTTCTTAAATTCAGGTTTTATGTACCAAGCATTTTTTTCAACAATGACTCCATCTTTTCTATGAATAAGATGATAATCATACCCGTCAGATAAAGTAACAATATTTGTGATAATTGTATCATCCGCTTGAGTTTGTTCAACCTGACTTGGAAGTTTGGTTAACATATAACCATCCTTACCAATAACATAACTTTCCCCATCGCTTGCTGGAACAGCTCTATCTGCGACCATAGCACCTGAATTTTCAAAGTAAGACCATTGACCATTTGCAGTTGCCCATCCTGTTGCCATAGCGCCACTGTCTTTGAGGTAATACCATGTAGACCCTTCTTTGTACCAACCTGTACGCATAGCGCCACTATTTGCGAGTGAGTACCATGTGTTACCTTCCTTGTACCAGCCAGTACGCATGGCGCCACTATCTGCGAGCGAATACCAAGTGTTACCGTCTTTGAGCCAGCCTGTCTGCATTTTTCCAGAACCGTCAAAGTGGTACCAAGAACCAGCATTTTGTACCCATTTATTTTTAGCAAGACTGCCATCTTGAGAAAGATTCCAGTCAGACCCATTTTTAACCCAAGTATCTGCAGCCTGTGCTTGGTTGATAGATAAAAGCAGACCAGCACCTACAAGCAGACCAAGAGTGAGTAGTTTAGATTTTTTCATAGTTATTTCCTCCTAAAATAGATAAATCCAAAGTAAGAAAATCTAATAGAAACAAAGTCAAAATAGAACTCCTAAAATTTCCAAGAACATAAGATAGAGACTAGTTTATCAAAAGTACATAGCCATCACCTTCTCCCAACTATAAAATAAATCCTTTTTTATATCTACATTATAGTCCTGGAAAAAAGGAAAGTCAATCAAAATTGTGATTATGTTAACATTTATATTTCAACAAAAATCAATCTATCTCTTCTTTTGATCTTCATTTCTTATCTCCTTTTGGAGATTGATTTTTCTGATTTCATTATATCCCTTATTTGTCCCCATATCTCTTCTGTCCCTAGAAAGACTAAATCTGTTCCTAAACGGTCACTTGAACCAAAGAAAAATTCCAAAGCAAATGCCTTGGAACTTCTTATCTTTATTTTGCTTGAATGATTTTAACCACATCTCCTACACTTTCCAGCTGGTCAATTTCCTCATCGCTGATTTCGATATTAAATTCATCTTCCAGTGTCAAGATAAACTCCATCAAGTCAACTGAGTCAGCATCCAAATCGTCTTTCAGACTCAAGGATTCTGTCACGACAAAGTCCTCTCCCTGTCGCTCTTGGATAATGGTCACAATACGGTCAAAAATTTCTTTTTCTGTCATCTCTTTTATTCTCCTGAAAATTCACGCGCAGTCTGGGCAACTACGTCTGTTTCTAGCATAGTACGGATCTGGCGGATTGTACTATAAACAGCCTTGGCATCGCTTGAGCCATGAGTCTTGACAACCGGTGCCTTAACACCAAACAAGACTGCTCCACCAACATCTGAATAGTTGAGCTGTTTCTTCAAACCTCTGAGGCTATCCTTGAGAAGGAGGGCACCTAGTTTCGCTCGGAGACCTCCACCTGTAATAGCGGTCTTGAGTAAGCCCATGATTCCCATAGCTGTTCCTTCAATGGATTTGAGCACAGCGTTTCCCGTGAAACCATCTGCCACAACAACATCTGCAACGCCATTCATCAAATCACGCGCTTCCACGTTTCCGATAAAGTTCAAACTTTCATCAGCTGCTAGTAATTCGTAAGTTTCCTTACGAAGCGGGTCACCCTTGCTACTCTCTGTTCCGTTATTGAGCAAGCCAACACGTGGTTGCGCAATTCCACGGACATTTTTAGCATAGAAGGATCCTAGAACCGCGTATTGATGAAGGTGCTGGGCTGTATTTTCCGCATTAGCACCGAGGTCTAGCATGTCAAAACCTCTCCCATCTACAGTCGGCAAGGTTGACATAAGTCCAGGACGATCGATGTTCTTGATACGACCCACGATGAAAAATCCTGCTGCTAGTAAAGCACCTGTATTCCCAGCCGAGAGTACAGCATCTGCCTCTCCATCTTTGACAGCTTTGGCCGCCAAGACCATACTGGCATTTTTCTTCTTCCGAATAGCTCTCGTAGGTTCATCGTCTGAATCAATCTTCTCATCCGTATGGATAATGCTGACGCGCTCTGTCGCTGTCAGATATTGCTTGATTTTAGCTTCATCTCCGTAGAGTTGAACCTCGATATCTGAAAAGTCAGCTAGGGCTTGATTGACACCCTCAACGATGGCCTGAGGTGCGTAATCTCCCCCCATGGCATCTACTGCGATTTTTTTCATTTCTTTTCCTCTTTTAATAATTGTCCCCAGTCTGCTAGGGAATCAATAAATTTCTTTGATTTTAGGTGAATCCCAACGTACTCTTCGTAGAGTTGATCCATAAATTGGCGTAGCTCTTGCTTGATTTCAGGCTTGAGCGAAATGGTCTCCAAGGTCTCAAAATCAATAGCTTGAAACTGATTGAGCAGATAGGGGATATTGGGATTGAGATGGCAACGTCTCTCATCTTCATGATAATGATCTGGACAGAGGCAGGCTCCATATTTGAAAGAAAAGTCAAAAGCCTGACCGACCCGATGGCAGAAGACACACTCATTAAAATTGAGGCTGATCCCAAATCGAGTCAAGATTTGGATTTCAAAAATATTGGTCAAGACTTGATAATCCAAGCCAGCTTCCATCAACTCCAAAGTCTTTTGCAAAAAAGCAAACAAGGGAGCATCCTGCTGATTGTCCTGCAAACTAGCATCTGCAAGAGCTGCCACATAGGTCGCATAGGCCATGACAAAGAGATCGCTATTAATCTTGGGAAAAGTCATCACCTCATGATAGTCCTCAATGTAACTGAGCCCATCATCATTAATTCGCAAGAGAAATCGTGCCAGCACCAAGGGCTGAATAACCGGCGCCAGCTTAGACTGGCCAGCGTGTTTGACGAAAAACATGCGCTTGCCAGCCTGCTCTGTAAAAATCTTGACTAGCTTGTCATCCTCCCGAAAATTGCGATTGTAGAGCACCAAGCCTTGACTCGTGATAGACTGAATCATGCTTCTCTCATATACTCCTCAAGCCGTTTCATGGCTTCTGTGATAGTCTCCATGCTAGCCGCATAAGACAGACGCACATAACCTTCCCCGTAACGCCCAAAGGCAGCACCAGGGATAAAGGCAACAGCCTTCTTCTGAGCAAAATCCTTCAGAAAAGCAAAAGAATCTTGATTATATCCTGCTGGAATCTTAGCAAAGATATAGAAGGCACCGTCTGGTTTGATAATCTCAAAACCAAGAGCAGTCATTTTCTCGATAATATAATCCCGACGCTGGATGTATTCCTTTTTCATGGGCTCCGCATCGTTTTTACCAGCCGTCAAGGCTTCCACCGCAGCATGTTGAGCCATGGTATTTGCAGCAGTAACCAAATACTGGTGACTCTTGATCAACTGGGCTGTGAAGGTCGCAGGAGCGAAAATCAGACCCAAACGCCAACCTGTCATGGCATGCGATTTAGACAAACCATTGATAATAATAGCCTGGTCTCTCAACATAGTTCCCAGAGACACATGGGCTTCGCCTGTGTAGGTCAATTCTGAGTAAACCTCATCACAGACAACGAAAATTTCGTACTTGCGTAAAACGTCTGCCAAGGCTTCCAACTGCTCTCGACTATAGGTAATTCCTGTCGGATTAGCTGGATAGTTGAGAATAACCGCCTTGAGCTTATCACCTTGCTCCAAAATAGCCTTTTCCAACATCTCAGGAGTCAAGACAAACCCATTTTCAGTCGTGTCAATCTCAACAATCTCTGCCCCAACTAGATTGACAATCGGTTCATAACCTGGATAGGCAGGAGCTGGCAAGAGTACCTTGTCTCCCTCTTCCAAAATAGCCGTCAAAGTAGCAGATAAAGCCTCTGTCGCCCCAATTGTAACCAAGATTTCATTTTCAGGAGCATAGTCCAGTTGGTACTTTTCCTTAACAAAGTCACTGGCCGCCTGACGTAGAGTCAGCAAACCACTCATCCCTGTATAGTAGGATTGGTTCTGGTCAATCGCTCGCTTGGCCGCCTCCTTGACATGATCTGGCGTTGTAAAATCAGGTTCCCCCAAGGTCAAACGCAAGACCCCAGGAATCTCCGAAATAGCCTGGTCAAACTGACGAATCAACGAAACTTGAATCTTATCTAACTGTTTATTAAAGCGCTTAGTTAAGTCCATAGATACCTCCTACTGTAAAAACGTATCTCTATTATACTACAAAAGCCCCCCGACCGCAAAAATACATGATAGAATAACTTTCTATTTTACTTTTCCTCTTTACAGGACTATAATGGTAACAGATTCTATTTGGAGGTTTTTATGTCATTTCTATCAAAAAATGGAGCAGGCATCTTGGCCTGCCTTCTCATTTCCATTCTATCTTGGTACTTAGGAGGATTCTTCCCTGTCATTGGCGCGCCTGTCTTTTCAATTTTCATAGGCATGCTTCTCCATCCCTTTCTCTCGCCTTATAAACAACTGGATGCTGGATTGACCTTTAGTTCCAAAAAATTGCTCCAGTATGCCGTTATCTTGCTTGGTTTTGGTCTCAATATCTCGCAAGTCTTCGCAGTTGGGCAATCTTCACTCCCTGTCATTCTGTCCACCATCTCAATAGCCTTGATTGTTGCCTACCTCTTCCAGCGCTTCTTTGCACTGGACACAAAACTGGCTACCTTGATTGGAGTAGGTTCTTCTATCTGTGGGGGTTCTGCCATTGCAGCAACAGCGCCTGTTATCCATGCCAAGGAAAAGGAAGTCGCCCAAGCCATCTCTGTTATCTTTTTCTTCAATGTCTTGGCTGCGCTCATATTTCCAACGCTAGGTACCTGGCTTCATCTATCCAATGAAGGCTTCGCCCTCTTTGCAGGAACTGCGGTCAATGATACTTCCTCTGTAACGGCTACCGCCAGCGCCTGGGACAGTCTCTACCAAACTAATACCCTCGAATCCGCAACCATTGTCAAACTCACACGCACCCTAGCTATTATCCCCATCACTCTCTTTCTCTCCTACTGGCAAAGTCGCGAGCAAAAAAATAAGCAAGGATTGCAACTGAAAAAAGTCTTCCCACTTTTTATCCTTTACTTCATCCTTGCCTCTCTCCTCACTACACTACTCACCTCTCTTGGTGTGTCCAGTAATTTCTTTATCCCTCTCAAACAACTCTCTAAATTCCTTATTATCATGGCCATGAGTGCTATCGGTCTCAAAACCAATCTAGTCGCTATGGTCAAATCCAGTGGAAAATCCATTGTTCTCGGAGCCATCTGCTGGATTGCCATCATCCTCACTAGTCTTGGTATGCAGACCCTTATCGGCATTTTCTAATACAAAAGGTAGCCCATCAGCTACCTTTTCTTATGCTTCCTCAATCAAGCGTGTATGTTCTCTCTTAATACAGCGATTCATCACGATGTCATCACATCCACCAGCACGCAAGATTTCTTCCGCTTCTAGACTTTCAAGTCCTAGCTGTGCCCAAAAAATCTTAGCATCAGCCTTGAGAAAATCACGCGCCACATCTGGCAAAAATTCATTGCGACGGTAAATATTGACAATATCTACAGGAAAAGGAATCTCAGCTAGGCTAGCATAAGCCTTTTCACCCAAGATTTCGCCACCTGCCGCCTTGGGATTGACTGGGATGATTTTATAACCCCGAGCCTGCATTTCCTTGGTCACTCGATTGCTAGTTGTTTCCTCACGGTCAGACAGGCCCACCACAGCAAGAGTTTTACTCGTTGTGAGATACTGACGAATCACGCCATCACTTGGATTGATAAATTCTTGACTCATAGAAATCCTCCTTTTTCATCAGTATAGCATATTTTGAAAAGGTTTGCATAATTCTACTACAAAAAAGGAGGACTAGCCCCCTTTTTATTTAGCCTCGTACCAGGTTGCCCCTTCATTCTCATCTGCGATAAGGGGAACACTGAGTTGAATGGCTTCTTCCATAGTTTGTTTGACCAATTTTTTCATCTCTGCCAATTCAAATTTAGGAACTTCAAGGACGATTTCATCGTGCACTTGCAACAGCATCTTAGTCTGATAACCACCTGCAACCAAGGCTTTGTCCAGCTGAATCATAGCAATCTTGAGAATATCTGCCGCCGACCCCTGGATAGGGGAGTTAATAGCAGTTCTCTCCGCAAAGCCACGAATGTTAAAGTTACGCGAATTGATATCTGGCAACTCACGGCGACGCTTGAAGAGGGTCTCCACATAGCCCTTATCACGCGCCTCACGCACCACTTCATCCATGTAGTTTTTAATACCTGGAAAACGTTCAAAGTAGGTATCAATGTAAGCTTTGGCCTCCTTACGACTAATACCCAGATTATTAGACAGACCAAAATCTGAAATCCCG
This sequence comes from Streptococcus humanilactis, assembly GCF_019448275.1. Taxonomy (GTDB): domain Bacteria; phylum Bacillota; class Bacilli; order Lactobacillales; family Streptococcaceae; genus Streptococcus; species Streptococcus humanilactis. The sequence goes on from NZ_JAHXBZ010000005.1 coordinate 133,959, forward strand.
TAAACCACTCCAAAGTTAACCGCCTTGGCATTGCGACGGTCGTTTGGAGTCACATCCTCAGGACGATCAATGCCAAAGACCCGCATGGCTGTCGAGGTATGGATATCTGCTCCCTCTTGAAAGGCCTTAATCAGATGCTCATCCTTAGAAATATGAGCCAAAACGCGCAATTCAATCTGTGAATAGTCGGAGCTGAGCAACACACTATCCTCCCACTCAGGTACAAAAGCCTTACGAATGAGACGCCCCTGCTCCAAACGCACAGGAATATTTTGCAAGTTTGGATCCACACTAGACAGACGCCCAGTCTGGGTCAAATCCTGCACATAGCGAGTATGAATCTTACCATCAGCCAAAATCCAGTCCTGCAAGCCAATTACATAAGTCGATTGAATCTTAGCAATCTGACGATAGTCTAGGATTTTCTTAACAATCGGAGCAATCGGAGCCAGGCGCTCCAAGACATCCACGGCTGTCGAGTATCCAGTCTTGGTTTTCTTAGTGTATTCTAGAGGTAGCCCCAATTTTTCAAAGAGAAGGACGCCCAACTGCTTAGGCGAGTTGATATTAAACTCCTCACCAGCCAGTTCATAAATCTCCTGAGTCAGTTTTTCAATGACAAGCTCATTTTCAGCCTGCATCTCAAGCAAGGTTTCTTTTTTAACCTTAATCCCAGCAATTTCCATCTTAGCAAGGACAAAAGCCAGAGGTTGCTCCATATCATAAAGAAGCTCTAATTGCCCATTTTCACTGAGTTTTTCAAGTAAAACAGGCGCTGTTTCGACCAAAACAGCAAGCTTACGAGCCAAGTGTTCCAAGAATTTCTCGCGTTCAGGAATGGCTCTCTTGACTCCCTTACCATAGAAAGTCTCATCATCAACCAAATAAGTCTGACCATAAAGACTAGCGATGGTCGCAATTTCATTGTTCTCCACAGTCGAAAGGAGGTATTTAGCCAAACGGCCGTCAAAAGCAGGCGCCTGCAAATTCACATCATAACGATTTAAGAGAACTTTAGCCTTCTTAAAGTCATACACTCTCAAAGGTGTTTTTTCTAGAAAATCCTTAAAAATCGGCTCTTGCAAAAGTTCAAGCTTGTCTGTAGCATAGAGCTTTTCCCCACAAGACCAGGCAAATCCAATCAAATCATCCGTATGATAATTTTCACCAAAAAGCTCAAAATGGAAGATAGACTCTTCATTCAGCATATCTTGACTGATTTGGTCAACAATAGTAAAGTCCAAACTCTCAGCCACATCAGTCGAAGATGCATTTAAAGCCTGTTTGAGCTGTTTGAAGCCCATCTCATCGTAGAATTTCCCAAGATTTTCCACATCTGGACCACTATAAACCAAATCCTCCAAACCAATCTCAATCGGTGCCTTGGTATCAATGGTCGCCAGTGTTTTAGACAAAAAGGCCTGTTCCTTATCATTGATGAGATTTTCCTTCATCTTAGAAGCCTTCATCCCATCGATATTTTCATAAATCCCTTCAAGCGAACCATGCTCCAGCAAGAGCTTGATACCCGTCTTTTCTCCGATTTTGGTCACCCCAGGGATATTATCCGACTTATCACCCATAAGCGCCTTGAGATCGATAAACTGAGTCGGTGTGAGTCCCATCTTTTCCATGAGATAATCTGGTGTAAAGGCCTCAAACTCAGCCACACCTTTCTTGGAAATCTCAACCACCGTATGCTCGTCCGTCAGCTGAATCAAATCCTTGTCCCCACTGACAATGGTAATATCAAAACCATCCTGCTCTGCTAGTTTATCCAGCGTCCCAATGATGTCATCCGCCTCATACTGAGCCAACTCATAGTGGCGAATCCCCATATGATCCAGCAACTCACGAATGAAAGGAAACTGCTCACGAAACTCATCAGGAGTCTTAGCCCGACCACCCTTATAGTCCGCATACATTTTTGTACGGAAGGTCGTCTTTCCCGCATCAAAAGCCACCAAAATATGACTCGGCTCAATCCTCTCCAACAAATGGCTCAACATCAACTGAAAACCATAAATCGCATTGGTATGCAAACCAGCCGCATTCTTAAAACGGTCCAATTGCTGATAGAGCGCAAAAAACGCCCGAAAAGCAACAGAAGACCCATCAATCAATAATAATTTTTTCTTATCCATACACCCATTATAAAGGAAAGCACCAAAAAATACCATTGGGAAGAGCTAGAGCAAGTATTTTTCAAACTTTTTCCGAATAAATAGATAGAGTCAGTGAATCTAGTAAACCTAGATTTAAAACTATGGTATAATGAAAGGAGAAGAAATATGACTGTACGTCATCCGGGCATCAGCCCGACCAACGATTTGGTTGCTAAGAAAATCTTCAGCAATCCAGAAATCACTTGTCAATTTATTCGCGATATGCTGGACTTGCCAGCCAAAAATGTGACTATTTTAGAGGGAAGTAACATTCACGTCTTGCCTTCCCTGCCCTACTCGGCTCAGGATTTCTATACCAGTATAGACGTCTTGGCTGAACTAGATAATGGAACTCAAGTTATCATTGAGATTCAGGTGCATCATCAGAATTTTTTCATCAATCGCCTGTGGGCTTATTTGTGCAGTCAGGTCAATCAAAATCTTGAAAAAATTCGTCAGCGAGAAGGTGATACACACCAGAGTTACAAACACATCGCACCTGTTTACGCAATAGCTATTGTGGATAGTAATTATTTCCAAGATGACTTGGCTTTTCACAGTTTTAGCATGCGAGAGGACACGACAGGTGAGGCCTTAACCATCACAAATAATGGACAAGAAAACCATCTAGTCAAGATGGCGTTCTTAGAACTCAAAAAATACAGAGAAACCAGCAAAGACGAGGTTCGCAAGCCGTGGTTGGAGTTTTTTGGGAACAAGCCCTTTACCCAGCAACCCGAGCGAGCCATCAGCCAAGCAGATCAACTGCTAGACTACAAGAGCTGGTCCGAGGAGGACAGGAAGATGTTTAGTCAACTACGTATGCGCGAAGAACAAGCCTTGTTAGCGCAGGACTATGCCTTGGAACAAGCTGAAGAAAAAGGCTTAGAACGAGGTCTTGAACGTGGGCGAGCTGAGGGTCTGGAACAAGGACTGGAACGAGGGCGAGCAGAGGGTATCGAAGAGGGATTAAAAGTAGGTCTAGTAAATCTCGTTCGTCAAGGTCTTTTGACTTCCGAGGTTGCCAGCCATCAATTGGGAATGACCGTGGCTGAGTTTGAGGCGCTATTGAAAGATTAAGACTATCACTAACAATGGACAGGAAAATCATCTAGTCAAGATGGCGTTCTTGGAACTAAAAATATAGTCCATACACTAATAATATAAAAGACCTATCAGTTATTGTTGGTAAAAATGGTTCCGGAAAAACTATGGACATTAATAAAATACTGAGAGAAGATAATAAACTTATTCGAGAACAATAAAGTGCTACATTATATATACTATAGTTATGAAGATTATATACTAAAAAGCAATACTCTTTTTAATAGTAAATTAAATATAATAGGTAATGGATTAAAGTAGAAGTGTCTTAATTTGAAATGCAGTTTAAATCGTATATGGACATTTAATTAATTTCTATATACGATTTAAATTAAACATTCATTAATGAAAGGTTTATGTTATGAAAAATAAAAAATATAAAAGAATTTTTTCACATGAGAAAATTCTTTTAGTTGCAACTCTGATTTTCTTCATTCTTCTTATTCTTAAAATATATAATTCAGAAAAATTTTACTTTACTTTATTTTATAGTTTATATTTTTTGGTGTACTTTATATCTTGTACAATTATAGGAATAAAAACTTTAAGAAATGCTTATAAAAATGAACCATTTGGATTATTTATTTATTTTTTGGCTATATTTTTTATTATTTTTCCTACACTGCTTATTAGTACGGGAAGTGTTACAAATTTATCAGACTCAATTAAAACATTTTATACAATTGGGGTAGGGGTTGGTATAAACTATGTAATTGATAATATTTTTAAATTTATAGAGGTTGAAACTGAAAATGAGAAAAAGAAGGAACTAACTAAAATAGGAGCGGTTACAAAATCACTATTTAATATCATATATATTTCGGAATATACTGCTGTAATTATACTAGAACAAAGTAATTTAAATTTTTTTACTCCACTTAATGATTATGTTTGGATTGAGTGTATCATTAATTGGGTTAAGAATTGGCCTTTTTGGATAAAACTTATCATGTTAACATTGATTTGTTTAATTATTCTTTCAGTATTTATGAGTATTTCAATTTCTCTAATAAAAAAAGAATTAGATATGAAAACGAAAAATCAAACTAAAATCCTTAAAAGAAAAATAGAGGATGAACTGTATCTTGTTTCAGAACTTACAAGTACGATTAAAGAAAATAATAGTGATATTTTGAAAAATTTAGAAAATATTGAATCAAAATTACGTATAGAATTAGACAACTTTAATAATTTAGATTAAAAAATAATTGGTAAAAAGTTGTATAAAAGAGGCCAGACAAAAACTAGCTTCTAAATCACAACCAGCCGTCTAACGGATGGTTTGTACTAGTGCTATAAGCTCAAATTACCAGCCAGCTCCCAAAGACGCTGGCTTTTCACATTGTACAACATCTTAGCCGTGCTATGAGTCGTATCCGTGTCCAAATCATGAATCAGTTTCATCGAAAATCCCATGAATACAAGACTATTAAACGTTACTGGAAGCTCATTCAACAGGATAGTCGTAAACTCAGCGATAAACGTTTTTATCGCCCTACTTTTCGTATGCACTTAACGAATAAAGAGATTCTAGACAAGCTTTTGAGCTATTCAGAAGACTTGAAACACCACTATCATCTCTATCAACTCTTGCTTTTTCACTTTCAGAATAAGGAACCGGAGAAATTTTTCGGACTCATTGAAGACAATCTAAAGGAGGTTCATCCTCTTTTTCAGACTGTCTTTAAAACCTTTCTAAAGGATAAAGAGAAGATTGTCAACGCCCTTCAACTACCCTATTCCAACGCCAAATTGGAAGCGACCAATAATCTCGTTAAACTTATCAAACGAAATGCCTTTGGATTTCGGAACTTTGAAAACTTCAAAAAACGAATTTTTATCGCTCTCAATATCAAAAAAGAAAGGACAAATTTCGTCCTTTCTAGATCTTAGCTTTTCTTCAACCCACTACAGTTGACAAAGAGCCTGTTAAAACCAAAAAAACAGGAGATTTCTCTCCTGTTATGATTCAATTATTTAAGATTAAACCCACTCACCGTTGTGGTTTACTTTATATCCATCTGGAGTAGTTGTGTTAACTGCAAGAGCTCCTGATGCGTATGAGTAGTACCAGTTACCACCAACTTGATACCAACCAGTTGCCATTGCACCTGATGATTTCAAGTAGTACCAAGTACCGTTATCTTTAACCCAACCAGTTGCCATTGCACCTGATGATTTCAAGTAGTACCAAGTTCCATTAACTTTAGCCCAACCTGTTTGCATAATACCTTCAGCATTTAGGTAGTACCAAGTTCCTTGATCATTAACCCAACCTGTTGCTTTTGTACCTTTTGAGTCTACTACATAAGTCCAGTTACCTTTAGTATCTTTATTCCAACCGAATTTAACTACAGCTTCTGGAGTTGGTGTGTCTGCTTTAATAACATCTTCCAATACAAATGCTACATTTTGTTTTTTGTATTCAGCTTTAGCTTTTTCTTCTGCATCTTTATAATTAGCTTTTGCAGTTTTTAGCGCAGTATCTGCATCGAACAACTTAGTAGTAGCGTCTCCAACTGCTGCATATTTAGAATTCTTAACTTCTGTTAGCTTGTCAAAAGTTTGACCTTCTGCCAATAGACCTGTACCGTCAGAAATTGCTTTTTCCAAAGCTTTAATAGCTTTTTCAAGTTTTTCAGAGTCTTTTTGTTCTGCTTTTACAGTAGCATCTAGCTCTTTAACTTCTTTTTCCAAAGTAGAAACTTTTTCATTAGCGTCAGAATAAGCTTGTTGAGCTTTTGCCAATACTGACTCAACTTTTAATTTGTCAGCTTCGTATTTCTTTGTAGCTTCTGCATCACCACCAAGTGGTTTTTTATCATATTGAGCATTAACTGCGGCCTGAGCTTGTTCCAAGACTGCCTTAGCATTATCTAATGCTAAATATGCTCCTGAACGTTTTCCTTCTTCTTTTTCACCTAATTGATCTTTTTTAGTTGCCAATTCTGCTGAATCTTTAGCTTTCTTAGCATCTACTTTTGCTTGTAATTCTGTAAAAATTGCTTTTTGTCCTTCTGCATCACCTTTTTTTAGTTCAGCATCACGAAGAGCTTTAACGGCATCAGAATAAGCTTGTTGAGCTTCTGCAAGTTTTTCCTCTGCTGCCTTTTGAGCTTTTGTTGAAGCTTGTAGAGTTGAATTAGCTTTACGCAAGTTATTTACAACAGGTTGAAGAGCTTGAACCTTTTTCACTGCATCATCAACTTTAACTTCCTCACTGACCTTAACTCCAAGAGCATCCTTAATTAAAGTTGCATATGAATCATCAGCTGAAACAGCTTGAACAGCACCAAATGCTGCAAGAGCGACTGCGCTTGTCAATAAAACTTTTTTCATCGTTTTATCTCCTTTATTTTTCATTATATTATTTTTCGTAAGACTATCTTACTACCATACAGTATATAAATATTTGCAGGATTTGTCAAGAGTTTTCTTATGTTTTTTTAACTTTTTCCCTATTTATTCGAAAAAAGGAGAAGAAAACTAACTCGCGAAAAAACTCCCCCTGAAATACTCTAGCTTCCAAGATGGTATTTCGCAACTACTCATCCCTCAGATGATAGCTTTTATATCCAAACTATATAGATAGTTAGACAGAACTCACTTCTTTGGTATTATCTTACAAACCCTTGTAAAAGTCAAGTAAAAACGGCAAGTATTTGGATAACACTTGCCATTTCATAAACTTTCTACTATATAAAGATTGAACTCATAATAAAGCCTCAAATTCAGCGACAGTCATACCTAATTGCTGGCTAGCTACCTCGGAAGTCAGGAGACCTTGGCGGACTAGATTTGCTAACATAACAAAACCACCTTCCGCCCTAGCGGTTTCCAAGGCATAGTCCTGTGCTAACAAGGCTTGTTCTTCACGCATACGTAGTTGACTAAACATTTTCCTGTCCTCCTCGGACCAGCTCTTGTAGTCTAGCAGTTGGTATGCTTGGCTGATGGCTCGCTCTGGGTGCTGGGTAAAGGGCTTATTCCCGAAAAACTCCAACCACGGCTTGCGAACCTTGTCTTTGCTGGTTTCTCTGTATTTTTTAATTCCAAGAATGCCATCTTGACTATTAGTGCTAGTCTTACAACAACGCCTCAAACTCAGCGACAGTCATGCCCAGCTGCTCACTCGCAACCTCAGAAGGCAAAAGACCTTGGCGAACCATATCTAGAAAAGCAAAAACTCTTCCTTCAACTTTACCACGTTCAAGACCACGTTCTAAGCCTTTTTCTTCAGCTTGTTCCAAGGCATAGTCCTGTGCTAACAAGGCTTGTTCTTCGCGCATACGTAGTTGACTAAACATCTTCCTGTCCTCCTCGGACCAGCTCTTGTAGTCTAGCAGTTGATCTGCTTGGCTGATGGCTCGCTCGGG
>NZ_JAHXBZ010000005.1:141637-151964 GCF_019448275.1 Streptococcus humanilactis
CTTGGGTAAAGGGCTTGTTGCCGAAAAACTCCAACCACGGCTTGCGAACCTTGTCTTTGCTGGTTTCTCTATATTTTTTTAGTTCTAAGAACGCCATCTTGACTAGGTGGTTTTCTTGACCGTTACTTGTGATGGTTAAGACTTCACCTGTCGAATCCTCTCGCATACTAAAGCTATGAAAAGCCAAATCATCTGAGAAGTAATTGCTGTCTACAATAGCGATGGCATAAACGGGTGCAATATGTTTGTAACTCTGGTGGGTGTCACCTTCACGTTGGCGAATTTTTTCAAGATTTTGATTGACCTGACTGCACAAATAAGCCCACAGGCGATTAATGAAAAAATTCTGATGATGCACCTGAATCTCAATAATTACTTGAGTACCGTTGTCCAACTCCGCCAAGACATCTATACTAGTGTAAAAATCCTGAGCTGAGTAAGGTAGGGAAGGTAAGACGTGAATATTGCTTCCCTCTAAAATAGTTACATTTTTAGCTGGTAAATCCAACATATCGCGAATAAATTGACAAGTGATTTCTGGATTGCTGAAAATTTTCTTAGCAACCAAGTCATTGGTTGGGCTGATGCCCGGATGTCTTAGAATCATCCTTTTCCTCCTTTTATTATACCACAGTTTTAAATCTAGGTTTGCTAGATTCACTGACTCTATCTATTTATTCGGAAAAGAGACGAAAAAAACCTGAGAATTATCTCAGGCTTGGTCATTAAATCTTTTTCTCAATACTGAAAAGTGGAGAAAGTGGGCGTTTTTCATGGATACGGACGATAGCATCACCCAGTAGATGAGCAATCGAAATCTGCTCAATCTTATCAATCAAACGCTCTTCTGGCAGATAGATAGTATCCAAAACAACCAATTTCTTGATAGCTGATTTTTGGATATTGTCCATAGCAGGGCCAGAAAGAACTGGGTGCGTACAGCTTGCATAGACTTCAACAGCACCAGCTTCTGCAAGGGCATCTGCCGCATGACAAATCGTTCCAGCAGTATCAATCATATCATCAATCAAGATACAAGTCTTACCTTCAACCTTACCGATGATGTTCATAACTTCACTAGTATTCATCTTATCAACGCTACGACGTTTGTCAATGATAGCAATAGATGTTTTCAAAAATTCTGCCAACTTACGAGCACGAGTTACCCCTCCATGGTCTGGGCTGACAACCACATAGTCAGAACCAACCATACCACGACGCTCAAAATAATCCGCAATCAGAGGAGCACCCATCAAGTGATCCACAGGAATATCAAAGAATCCTTGAATCTGCGCAGCATGCAAGTCGATTGTCAATAAACGATCCACTCCAGCTACTTCAAGCATATTTGCGACCAGTTTTGAAGTGATTGGCTCACGCGCTCTCGCCTTTCTATCCTGACGTGCATACCCATAGTAAGGCATGACAACATTGACAGATTCTGCACTCGCACGCTTCAAAGCATCTACCATAATCAAAATTTCAAGCAGATTGTCATTTACAGGCGAACTAGTTGATTGTAGGATAAAGACGTGTTTCCCACGGATTGATTCTTCGATGTTGACCTGAATCTCTCCATCTGAAAATTGGCGAACACTTGATTTCCCCAACTCTATCCCAATCTCCTGCGCCACACGTTTTGCCAATTCTTGATTAGAAGAAAGGGCAAACAGCTTTAAATCAGAAAAAGACATGATTTCCTCCGGTATATATGTATCGCTTGTGCTTTTCACAAGATTTTCCATCTACCATTGTAGCGCTTTTTACACTATTTTTCAATCAAAAATAAAAGAAGGGCAGCATATTTGTGCCCTTGCATCATTCTTTTGAAAAGTATTCTAGTTCATCAACCCATTGTGCTTCTCAACAAAGCGATAAGCCTGATAAAAACCATAGAGAGTAATAGCTGTAACCACTGGAATCGCTAAGGGCAACTCTGTCTCCAATTCTACAAAAGGAGAGTTAAACAAGAAATGAGTTCCCAAGGCTAAACCTAGGAAAATAAGCCCTTGTTTCTTGCCAACCTTCTGCCCTTTATAGGCTCTGTAAAGCAAGTAAACACCTACTACAGCCAGACCTGAAAAAGTCCAGTGAGAGGCAATTCCTGAGATGATACGCTCTAAAATCCTCGAAATAGTAAAGTCAAAGCCCTCTGGCAAATCCGTACGAATATAGCCAATATCCTCAATCATTTGGAATCCCAAACCAGAAGCAATCCCTAGTAAAAACAAAGATTTTAATTTTTGCACAGGAATCAAAGCTAAAACAAAGACAAGTGGCAACAATTTCAAGGGCTCTTCTATCAAAGGAGCCACAATCGCACTTTCAAAGGCATTTAAAAATGCACTATCTGGGAAAAGAACCCCCAGCAAATCATGGATATAGGTATTAGCAAAACTAGACAACCATCCTGAGAGAAACATCCCTCCCAATAAAGACAAAATCAAGGCCTTCTTTGGTAATTCCCATTTTTTCCCAATACGGAAGAGGAAATAAAGAGCCGGAATCATGTAAAAGAGAGCTAGAAAGATAGAAACTCCCATGAGTCTATATTCCGCACTTGACATCGAACCATCCGTATAGTAGATGGTTTCATACTGCAAACCAATACATAGCAATAAAATAAAAATAAATAAAATACTGTTTTTCTTCATACACTTTCTTTCTAAATAAATTTTTTACAATTCTACGACTGTCATACTTCCTGTATCCACATCGTAAATAGCACCAGATATAATGACATCATCTGGTATTAGGGGAGACTCGATAAGGAGTTGCATATCCTCGCGTACACTCTCCTCTATATCTTGGAAGGGCAAGAAATCCTGTTCTGACACATCGACACCCAATTCTTCCTTCAAATATTCCTGAAAAGGACCATTTTCAAAGGTCTGAGCACCACAGTCTGTATGGTGTAACACCACAATCTCTCTTGTCCCCATTTGTTGCTGGGAAATAACCAGCGAACGAATCATGTCTTCTGTCACTCGACCACCTGCATTCCGCAAGATATGAGCATCCCCAAGTGCCAAACCTAAAGCTTGCGCAACGTGCAAACGAGAGTCCATACAGGTCACAATGGCTACTCTAGTTTTGGGTTTAAGTGGCAGATTTAACTGCCCATGTAGGGCAACATAAGCCTGATTGGCTTGCATAAACTGTTCAAAATACGACACGATTCCCTCCTTGAAAATTTGATAGTCAAATATTTCTCCTATCTTATCATTTTTAAGAGGATTTGTCACGGATTATGCAAAGACCTTTTTCAAAACTTCCTGAATCGTTGTTACTCCAATGACCTGAATTTCCTTGGGCGGAGTGATTCCTGTCAAGGAATTCTTAGGTACATAAATCTTAGTAAAGCCCAGTTTAGCAGCTTCATTGATGCGTTGCTCGATACGATTCACGCGCCGAATTTCTCCTGTCAATCCCAGTTCGCCTACAAAACATTCCTGAGGATTAGTTGGCTTGTCCTTGTAGCTCGAAGCAATAGCAACCGCAACGGCCAAGTCTATCGCAGGTTCATCCAATTTGACACCGCCAGCAGATTTGAGATAGGCGTCCTGATTTTGCAAGAGAAGACCTGCCCGCTTTTCCAAAACAGCCATAATCAAGCTAGCACGGTTGAAATCAAGTCCTGTCGTCGTACGCTTAGCATTTCCAAACATGGTCGGTGTCACCAAAGCCTGAACCTCCGCCAAAATCGGACGCGTCCCTTCCATGGTCACAACGATTGATGAACCAGTTGCTCCATCCAAACGCTCTTCTAGGAAAACTTGACTCGGATTGAGTACCTCAACCAATCCGCCCGACTGCATCTCAAAAATCCCAATCTCATTAGTGGAGCCAAAACGGTTTTTGACCGCTCTCAAAATACGAAAGGTGTGATGACGCTCCCCTTCAAAGTAAAGCACCGTATCCACCATATGCTCTAGCATACGAGGACCAGCCAAGGTTCCCTCCTTGGTCACGTGCCCTACGATAAAGATGGCAATGTTATTGGTTTTGGCCAGCTGCATAAGTTCAGCTGTCACCTCACGCACTTGAGAAACAGATCCCTGCACCCCTGAAATCTCAGGAGACATAATAGTCTGAATGGAGTCAATAATGAGGAAGTCTGGTTGGATGCGCTCCACCTCAGCTCGAACACTCTGCATATTGGTCTCTGCATAGAGATAAAACTCGCTATCAATATCTCCCAAGCGCTCTGCTCGTAGTTTAATCTGCTGGGCAGACTCCTCCCCACTGACGTAGAGAACCGTTCCCACTTGGGACAACTGGGTTGAGACTTGTAGGAGAAGCGTTGACTTCCCAATCCCAGGATCCCCACCTATGAGTACGAGACTTCCTGGTACCACTCCGCCTCCAAGTACACGGTTGAATTCCTCCATCTCCGTCTTGGTTCGATTGACGTTGATTGACGTCACCTCAGCCAGTTTCATGGGCTTAGTTTTCTCACCTGTCAAGGACACACGCGCATTTTTGACCTCGACAACCTCAACCTCTTCTACAAAAGAAGACCAAGACCCACAGTTGGGGCATCGTCCCAGATATTTAGGGGAATTATACCCACAATTTTGACACACAAATGTCGCTTTTTTCTTTGCGATGATAAACCTCTTTCTATATCTCTAACTCATACTCAATCACTTGGCAAAAATCAATCTTCTCATTTGGTACAAACTGGCGCATGAGCATGTTGTGAGTTACCACTACCACAGTCTGATATTCTCGATACTTAGCCATGCATTCTAGAAAACGAGACTTCATCTCCGTAGCTGTCTCATATTGAATAGGACTATTAGGAAACAACTCCCCCTTATTTTCTAAAAACAGTCTTCTAGCTGTTTCAAAGTTTTCTATTCCAGTTCCATAGACCTGCCATTCATGTAATAAAGGCTCTACTCTTAAAGGAAGTCCCGTAGCACAAGTCACATAGCTAGCAGTCTCTAAAGCTCTTGTGACTGCAGAAGATATGATTATTTCTGCTGAAGAGAGTAAAGGGTTGATGCTCAGTTCCTGAGCTTGCAGTCGTCCCTTCTCAGACAAAGGCGCCAAATCTATCCCAAATCCCGTATAAGAACGCTCCTCTAACTCACGGTAATCTGGCTCCCCGTGACGTACAAAGATAATTTTCATATTAAGATCCCCATAAAACTATCCAATCTTGATTCCGCAATCTTGCCACTGCTTCAGTGTTTTAGAGAATTTCTTCTGGTTGGCAACTCCGACAGCAGACAAATCGACAGAAACCTGATAATTCTCCTTGGTAGCTGCCAAAACGGAAGCCTTAACACAGCTATTTCCATCTACCCCTATAAACTCTATGCTTTTAGCACCGTTTTCCTCTAAAAAATCTTTTAAATCTGGATTAGTAAAGCAAGAAGCCCGACGCTTCTCAAAGATACGAGAAGATACAAGCAGCAAGCCGGTCGCAAATTTCTTCTTTCTGTCTTTTCTCCCCCGTCAAGGACACACGCGCATTCTTGACCTCGGCAACCTCAACCTCTTCTACAAAAGAAGACCAAGACCCACAGTTAGGACAACACCCCAGATATTTAGGGGAATTATAGCCACAATTTTGACATACAAATGTCGCTTTTTTCTTTGCGATGATAAACCTCTTTCTATATCTCTAACTCACACTCAATTACTTGGCAAAAATCAATCTTCTCATTTGGCACAAACTGACGCATGAGCATTCCGTGAGTTACAATGATAATAGTGTTATAATTTTTATATTTTTCCAAAGTTCTTAAAAAACGATGACACATCTCCAGAGCAGTTTCATAGCGATAAGGAGAATCTTCAGGTAAACCTCCTTGATGTTTTAGATAATATTCATGAGCTACCAATACACTAGTTAAATCAGAATTAGTACCATCTAAGTCTGGACGCCACTCATGAAAAAACGGCTCCACAAATAAGTCCAATCCTGTTTCAACCGCTATATAATGGGCTGTTTCTAAAGCCCTCGTCACAGACGATGAAATAATAATCTCTGCCTTTCCAAAACATGCAGTTTTAGCAACTTCTTTTGCCAGACTGCGACCTTTTCTTGTCAATGGTGCTAAATCACGACCAAAACCACTATAGAGTTGCGGATTTTCAAGTTTATCAAGCATACTATAATCTGGCTCCCCATGGCGTACAAAGATAATCTTCATTCTAGTGCCCGGTCGATCCAAATCCACCAGTTCGCACGCCATCAGCCATATCTCCATCTGCAATTAAGAAAGGAGCAAAGACAGCCTGGACCACACGTTCCCCAACTTCGAGAATCACTTCTTGGTCTGTGATATTCTTCATCTGCGCAAAAATATGCCCTTCATTTCCAGGATTTCCATAATAATCCCCATCAATGACACCAACCGAGTTAATCAAGACCAAGCCCTTCTTACGAGGATTTGAAGAGCGATCATAAAGGTAAAGAACCTCAGTCGGCTGCATATAAGCCTTAACCCCTGTCGGAACCAAGACAATCTCTCCTGGCGCAATAACTGTGCGCACAGCAACCTTTAAGTCATAACCAGCCGCATGCGCTGTCTCACGCTTGGGCAATAAATTTTCATCTGTAAAAGTCGAAACCAATTCAAAACCACGAATTTTCATCATCTTCTCTTTTCTATTTATCATTTATTCTAGATTATTCTATCTTATTTATTCGGAAAAAGCACGAAAAAAAGAGCACACAATTCAAATCGCTTAGGGCTGCTGGATTCCTCCCCTGACCCACTTCACGCAGAACTGTTGCTCCACTATTTATTATATCACATTCCTATTCATTTTAAAAGCAAAATTATTTTTTCCGTCTATTTCTAAAAAAGTCCTGCATAATAGCTGCGCATTCATCTTCCAAAATTCCCGTTTCAACCTCCACACGGTGATTGAGACGCTCATCTGTCAAGATATCGTACAAACTCCCAGCAGCGCCAAATTTCTGGTTTTTAGCCCCATAGACCACGTTTGGAATACGGGCAAGTCCAATCGCCCCACTACACATGACACAAGGCTCAATGGTCACAAAAAGCGTGCAATCCAGCAAGCGCCAACTCTCCTCACTCAGGTTCGCATGCTCTATAGCCATAATCTCCGCATGCATAACCGCTCGTTGTAACTCCTCACGCGCATTATGCCCACGGCCAATGATTTTTCCGTCCTTGACAATCACACAACCAATTGGAATTTCATCGTGTTCAAGAGCAATCTCAGCCTCTTTCAATGCCTCTCTCATAAAGACTTCTTTTTCTTCAACTGTATAATTCATCAATTTCCCTTTTCCTACTTGTCGATTTTATTATTATATCATGAATCCCAAGACAAAAAAAGCCACCGAATGCGGTGACTTTATAGGGAGATTATTATGAAAAAGAAAAGTTTAGGATATTTGTTACAACAAGTTAGGAGGTCTTCTTGTAACTGTCTATAGTATACCCGACCTATCTTAAACAAATCTTAAAAATCTCTTAGGACCAAACACTTTCTAAAATATTTGTTTGTTCACGACCAGGACCCACTGAGAAAGTAGAAATACGAACGCCAACCAATTCACTCACACGACGAACGTAGTTACGCGCATTCTCAGGAAGATCTTCCAAATTACGAACTCCAGTAATATCTTCTGACCAACCTGGTAACTCTTCATAGATAGGCTTGCAACGCTTCAATTTCTCAAGACTAGCTGGATAGTAGTCAATACGTTGCCCGTCAAGATCATAGGCCACACAGATTTTCACAGTATCTAAACCACTCAAAACATCGATAGAGTTCAATGAAAGATTAGTGATACCAGAAACACGGCGGCTATGACGCATCACAACTGAATCAAACCAACCCACACGACGTGGACGACCAGTTGTTGTACCATATTCATGACCTACTTCACGGATACGTTCTCCCACTTCATCAAACAACTCAGTTGGGAAAGGCCCATCTCCTACACGACTCGTATAGGCTTTACATACACCTACAACCTTATCAATCTTACTTGGACCAACACCTGAACCAATCGTAACACCACCAGCCACAGGGTTTGATGACGTAACAAATGGATAAGTTCCTTGGTCAATATCGAGCATGACACCTTGTGCACCTTCAAAAAGAACACGTTTACCGTTATCAAGCGCATCATTCAAAATGACAGATGTATCTGTCACATACTTCTTGATTTGTTGACCATATTCGTAATATTCTTCAAAAATATCATCAAAATCAATCGCTTTACTGTCATACAATTTTTCAAAAAGGCGATTCTTTTCAGCAAGGTTACGTTCTAGGCGCTCACGGAAAATGTCTTTATCCAAAAGATCGGCGATACGAATCCCAACACGAGCAGCCTTGTCCATATAAGCTGGACCAATTCCCTTAATTGTAGTACCAATCTTATTGTCGCCCTTAGCTTCTTCTTGCAAACGATCCAACTCAATATGGTATGGCAAAATAACATGCGCGCGATCAGAAATACGCAAGTTATCAGTTGTCACACCCTCCTCATGAAGATAGCTCAACTCTTTCACAAGAGATTTAGGATTTACAACCATACCATTCCCAATAACAGAGATTTTTTCAGGGAAGAAAATCCCAGATGGAATCAAGTGCAATTTAAACTTCTTACCATCAATCACAATCGTGTGACCTGCATTATCACCACCTTGGTAACGTGCAATCACTTCTGCATTCGCTGAAAGGAAGTCTGTAATCTTCCCTTTACCTTCATCACCCCATTGGGTACCTACAACAACAACTGAAGTCATAATCTTGTCTGAGCCCTCAGGCTCTTCCTTTCTCACATACATGGCAGGACTCTCACCTGCAATTATATCTTACAATTTATTATAAGAAAAAATCGCCTTTTTATCAAGAAGAAACAATAGAAAGATTTGCTATTTCCAACTATTAAAAAATGTTTTAGAAAAATTACCAGCTATTTATTGTTATATTGCCATAAAAAAATAAGTTTGTTCGGAAATTAACTCAGACTATCTCAACAAGAAATAAAACCTTGTTTCATTATCATCTTTTCAAGATACAAACGATAAGCAACACGATAATGGTAAACGATAAAATCCCTACGACACCCAATGCCATATCGAACTAAATAATAAATCAAAAATTTAAAATGAAAATGTTCCCATTCCCAACTATTATCAAAGATAAGTAGCATACTCTTCTTCGATACTGTCATAGAAATCAGTCATCTGATCATAAATATTTTGTAGCATAAGCATACACTCCTTTACTTTTTATGATCTTATTCTAACAAAAAATTTTAATTAATCTTTAATAATTCCTGAATTGTTAAAATACCAACCTCAACAAGAGAAAAAATAGGAAAAGTTGACAGAATAGAAATAAATTTACTACCTAAATTAGACTTTGATAAAAACCTTATTGACTGCGTTGAATACTAAAAGAGACTGAGGAAAAAAATCTTAAAATAAGAAAAACGCATATTATTAGATATTCAAATCTATGTAATCTTGCATTATCTATAATAGCTGATGGTATGCTTAATGTCTGTATAGTCGCTTAGTTTAAAATGCGCATGTTATAATAAAGCTATGCATATCTAGTAGAGTGAAATAAGAGATGAACAAATCGATTAGGAAAGTCAAATTAATTTCTAGAAATATTTTTAGCAGTTGTAACATACTATTATAGTTCCAATCTACTATATTGACGAAACGGGAATCGCCCCCTACCTCTATCGTCCTTATGATGCACGGACTCCTAGAGAGGAGAAAGTATATGAAAATATTATCGGACGGCGTTTTGAGCGGACTTCAATTGTTTCAAGAAAAGTAGAGGGAGAGTTTATAGTTCCTATTTGTAAAGTGGTTCAAAATGCAACTCCTACCTACTTTGAAGAGACTTCATATTACAACTTACAACGCTAAATTAGAAGCGACTAATAATCTCATTAAACTTATCAAGCGAAATGCCTTTGGATTTCGGAACTTTGAAAACTTCAAAAAAAAAGGATTTTTATCGCTCTGAATATCAAAAAAGAAAGGACACATTTCGTCCTTTCTCGAGCTTTCTCGAGCTTAGCTTTTCTTCAACCCACTACAGTTGAAAAAGAGCCTAGATTATTAATTACATAACAAAAAAGAGGCTGACCCCCCTTTAATTAACTACTCCGCCAGTAGGACTCGAACCTACGACATCATGATTAACAGTCATGCGCTACTACCAACTGAGCTATGGCGGAATAAAGCTAAGCGACTTCCATATCTCACAGGGGGCAACCCCCAACTACTTCCGGCGTTCTAGGGCTTAACTTCTGTGTTCGGCATGGGTACAGGTGTATCTCCTAGGCTATCGTCAC
>NZ_JAHXBZ010000050.1:0-227 GCF_019448275.1 Streptococcus humanilactis
GCTGATGTAGAGGCTACCGCACTTGTTGATGCTGATGTAGAGGCTACAGCGCTTGTGCTTGCTGATGTAGACGCTACGGCACTTGTTGACGCTGATGTAGAGGCTACGGCGCTTGTGCTTGCTGATGTAGACGCTACGGCACTTGTTGATGCTGATGTAGAGGCTACGGCGCTTGTGCTTGCTGATGTAGAGGCTACAGCGCTTGTACTTGCTGACGTAGATGCTAC
>NZ_JAHXBZ010000051.1:0-227 GCF_019448275.1 Streptococcus humanilactis
GCTGATGTAGAGGCTACCGCACTTGTTGATGCTGATGTAGAGGCTACAGCGCTTGTGCTTGCTGATGTAGACGCTACGGCACTTGTTGACGCTGATGTAGAGGCTACGGCGCTAGTGCTTGCTGATGTAGACGCTACGGCACTTGTTGATGCTGATGTAGAGGCTACGGCGCTTGTGCTTGCTGATGTAGAGGCTACAGCGCTTGTACTTGCTGACGTAGATGCTAC
>NZ_JAHXBZ010000052.1:0-225 GCF_019448275.1 Streptococcus humanilactis
ATCGCATTTTTAGCGTTTTCTTTACCTACTGGAGTCACTGCTTTGATAGCGTTTGTGCCTGCTGTTTCTTTCTCAGTCACTCCGGCTTGGTCAGTTGCTGCCTCAATAGCTACTTTCGCTGCATCTGCTGCCGCCTTAGTTGCTTCTTTAGCCTTCGCTTTTTCAGATTGACTCAATTGATCATTCGCATCAATCTCTTTATCTTTAGTAGCTTTAGCTTGATCA
>NZ_JAHXBZ010000053.1:0-221 GCF_019448275.1 Streptococcus humanilactis
GTAGAGGCTACCGCACTTGTTGACGCTGAAGTAGAGGCTACCGCACTTGTGCTTGCTGATGTAGAGGCTACAGCGCTTGTGCTTGCTGATGTAGACGCTACGGCACTTGTTGACGCTGATGTAGAAGCTACCGCACTTGTGCTTGCTGATGTAGAGGCTACAGCGCTTGTGCTTGCTGATGTAGAGGCTACCGCACTTGTTGATGCTGATGTAGAGGCTAC
>NZ_JAHXBZ010000054.1:0-217 GCF_019448275.1 Streptococcus humanilactis
AATGTAACAACCCCAGCTAAAGTAACTCCAACAGTAGACTTGGAACAAGATCCTAAGACTGGTGATGTTACAGTGACACCTAAGAGACCAGATGGCTCAACATTCCCACCAGGTACTACGGTAGAAATCCCAGGTAAAGATGGCAAGCCAATCACAGTCACAATCGGTGAAGACGGAAAAGGTAAAGTACCAAACAGTGATCTACCAGACGTAGAAA
>NZ_JAHXBZ010000055.1:0-217 GCF_019448275.1 Streptococcus humanilactis
CTTTCTTAGGTTGGTTACCTTCTTCATTTGGTGAAACTGGCTTACCACTTTCATCTACAAATGATGTTGTTGTCTTAACTACTTTACGGTAAACGTGAGTTACGTTACCTTCTTTATCAGTTGTAGTTGTTACAAACTCATATCCTGGAACGTCTTTCTTAGGTTGGTTACCTTCTTCATTTGGTGAAACTGGCTTACCACTTTCATCTACAAATGA
>NZ_JAHXBZ010000056.1:0-217 GCF_019448275.1 Streptococcus humanilactis
ACCGTAACGAATGTACTTCTCCGTTCGAAAATCTTGTTGTTTGCCTTTCATTAGACCCACAACCTCCTTTAAAAAATATTAAAATGATTAGACAAATAAAGAGCCCCCCCCCCCTTAAATATTTTTGCAATATTAAGAGGTCAATATCCTAAACCGGGAGTGCTCAATAATTACTAATATCTCTTAAATTATATCATCATTAAATTTATAACTCAAC
>NZ_JAHXBZ010000057.1:0-216 GCF_019448275.1 Streptococcus humanilactis
ACCGTAACGAATGTACTTCTCCGTTCGAAAATCTTGTTGTTTGCCTTTCATTAGACCCACAACCTCCTTTAAAAAATATTAAAATGATTAGACAAATAAAGAGCCCCCCCCCCTTAAATATTTTTGCAATATTAAGAGGTCAATATCCTAAACCGGGAGTGCTCAATAATTACTAATATCTCTTAAATTATATCATCATTAAATTTATAACTCAAC
>NZ_JAHXBZ010000058.1:0-215 GCF_019448275.1 Streptococcus humanilactis
CCAGCAGATAAGACAGTAGTAGCAAATCCAGAAAAACTTACAGACGCTGAGAAGAAAGCGATCGAAGATAAAGTTAAAGCTGTAAATCCAGATGCAACAGTAGTTGTAGATGACAAAGGAAATGCGACAGTCACAACCCCAGAAGGTAAGACAGCTGTAATTCCAGCAGCAGACTTGACGAAAGATCCAGAAGCTGCAACTAAACCAAATGCAGG
>NZ_JAHXBZ010000059.1:0-215 GCF_019448275.1 Streptococcus humanilactis
AAGGTTGTTGTTCAAGACAAATCCCACTTAACTCCAGAAGAGAAAAAACAAGTGGAAGATAAGGTCAAAGCGAAGAACCCAGGTAAGACTGTCACAGTAGGTGACGATGGAACTGCAACAGTTACCGATCCAAGCACTAAGATCAGTCATCCAATCGCAGGAAAAGACCTAGTTATCGAAGACTTCACCCCAGTGAAACCAGATGAGAAGGTTGT